>DASVHT010000316.1:0-3457 GCA_036382455.1 Dermatophilaceae bacterium | reverse complement strand
TTACATGGCATGGCAGGCCCTTCAGGGGCCCTCGGCAGAAGACCTGCTCATCCCTACACTGGTGCCATGACATATGGGCAGCCAGATCCACGCCAGTTCGGTCAGCCGCAGTACGGTCAGCCGGGTCAGCCCGCGTACGGGCCGCCCCCTGGATACGGACAGCCGGGCCAGCCGCCGCACGGCCAGCCGGGTCAGCCCGCCTACGGACAGCCGGGACAGCCGGGTCAGCCTCCGTACGGTCAGCCAGGCCAGCCCGGTCAGCCGGGGCCGAGCTACGGGCAGCCGGGTCAGCCGCCTCAGCAGGGACAGCCGCAGCCCGGACAGTTCGGCCCCCAGTTCGGCCAGCCGCAGTACGGGCAGCCTCCGGCGCCGCAAGCATCACCCGGCGGCTGGGCGCCTGTGCCAGGACCTCCGCAGGCGTCCCCCGTGCCGGAGCCGGCACCGAGGAAGCCCGAGTACGTCGCGATCGACCTCCCGCTGTCGACGTCCGACACCGTCGCGGGCCGTGAGGTCACCGGCGTCGTCGGCATCGTCGTCGGCACCACGACCCGCACCACGCAGCCCAAGGTCGGTCCCGACACTGTGAACCTGCTCGCACGTGCGCGCCAGGATGCGTTCGTCGCGCTCGCCGACATGGCCCGCGCGGCCGGCGGTGACGCGGTCGTGTCCGTACGGTTCGACGGCGGCCCGGCCGCTGACGGGTTGTACGAGCTCACCGCGTACGGAACCGCCGTCACGCTTGTCCCGCTTGCCACCCAGCCGTGGGGAACGGCGTCCTCGGCCAATGCACCGGTCTCGAGTGGCACGGCCGCCCCTGTCTCCGCCCCCTCCGCTGCCGCCCCGGCATCGGCGGCGGACCGCTCGGTGTAGCACGGGCTTGCCCAGTTGCGCCCGGGCGAGGATTCAACGCCTCGCTTGGCAAGGCCCAGCTCGCTTGGCAATGCGCCGATGCCCTGCCAAGCGGGTCTTGCCTTGCCAAGCGGACGGTGAAGACGGTGGCTTGCAGGAAAGGCCTCTTTGGCAAGCCGTCAGGCGAACCGCGGGGTCAGTACGAAATGGCCTCGAGGAGGTAACCATCCAGGGGTCGTGGAGCGGTCGACGGCCCGCATCATCCGGCCGCGGAGCCCGGCTACCTCTGCGAAGTCTCGGTTGACGACTCGTACGGTGATCCAACCCAGTTCGGTGAACCCGCTCTCGCGCTCCTTCTCGTCCAGCACCACGTCGAGCACGGACTGGCCTGGCTTGAGCAGGCGTCCGTACTTGGTCTTGCCGTCGAACTCCCACAGCACCCCAGCCTCGGTGTAGCCTCCGTCCGCCCGACCGACGAAGCGCCCGAGTTCGTCATGGATGGAGATCTGAAGCTCCGTTGCTGGAAGGCGCGCTTGGTTCAGGACGAGGCGCGTACGTGACTCGCCCGGGCTCTCCGAGCGCCCGTCGACGAGGCTGACGGCAAGTTGCGACCGCCGTGAGTACGGGTGTCCGCGCACGGACTGTAGGGCCGCCCTGAGGTCTGCCATGGTGCACAGTCTGAGATGTACTGCAGCGTCGGCCGCGCCAACAGCGACGTACAAAGGGACGATCTTCGCAAGGTCGACGACGGTTCGCGCGACCGTGGTGACCAGCACCCCGTCAACGACCATGCACCATTCGGGGTCCAGGACTCCAGCGTGGACGCGGCGGGAGGCTTCGAGACGACCACCCCCGTGCCTCATCCGGGTCATGTGGACCTCCGACAGGTCCGCCCAGCCAACGGGCAGGCCGTGAAGTACCGCGGCGCTTGCGTGGCTCACGACGTAGCCGCTGCGGGTCGCTGACCCGAGAACCCTGAGACGGTGGCGGGCCTGTTCGTCGAGGGGCAAGTCGTCGCGCGGGACGTACACCCCACGGCACAGCGGGAGAAGGTCCCCTCGACGGACATCGTGGCGCACTGACGCGGCCGACATGCCAGTCGCGAGGAGTTCAGCGTGCGTGATGATCATGGGATTCAAGGTCCCATCTGGGCGCGAAAGATCAATCCCGCTGAGGGAATCTGTGGATAACATCGGCGCGTCGTTACCCCTGTGGACAACTGTCTCAGGCGAAGCGCGACTGACGTCACCGTCCGCTTGGCAAGGTTTGGTTCCCTTGGCAATGCGTCGTTGCCTTGCCAAGGGACTCTTGCCTTGCCAAGCGCGTCCGATGCGAATGCGTTCATCCGACTTGCTGAGTGAGCACTCACTCACTCATACTGTGCGGGTGATGAGAGCCAAGCCGATGTCTCCTGAGGATCGCCGGCAGGCGATCATCTCGGCGACCACGGATCTCGTGCTCGAGCACGGACCCGCGGCTACCACGCGTCAGATCGCGGATGCCTGCGGCATCGCCGAAGGAACCCTGTTCCGCGTCTTCGAGTCCAAGGACGACATCCTCGCGGCGGTCGTCGAGCAGCTGCTCGACCCGCGGTTCCTGATCGACGACATCGAAGCCATTCGCACCGAGGACAACGTGGTTGATGCCGTGCGATCCCTCGTGACGGTGATCGACGCCTCCACCAAGCGGGTCCGCTCGGTGATGATGGCGCTGCACACGGCGCAGGACACGATGGACCGCAGACGTAACCACCACGGGCCCGGCGACAAGACCAAGTTCCTCGAGGGTCAGGCCGACGTGGTGACTGCGATGGCCAGGGTGCTCTCCCCGTACAGCGATGAGCTCCGCGTCGATCCCGAGAGCGCCGCGGCCTTCATCCAGATCACCGTCTTCGCCAGCAGCCTGCCAATGGTCAACAAGTTCCGCGACCCCTCGATCTTCACCAACCTCCTCGTACACGCGCTCGTGAAGGAGCATGCATGTCCAGCAATCCAATGAATCGGCTCTTGACGAGAGGGCTGCGACCGTACGCGTCCCAGCTCGTCATCGTCGTACTGCTCCAGGCAATGGCCACCTTTGCCAGCCTCGAGCTGCCGACGCTCAACGCCGACATCATCGACAACGGTGTCGCCAAGGGCGACACCCACTACATCTGGGTACATGGCGCCTACATGCTGGGCATCTCGCTGATCCAGGTGTTCGCGCAGGTCGGAGCGGCGTTCTTCGGGGCGCGGCTCGCGATGTCCTTCGGTCGCGACACCCGCGCTGCGGTCTTCGACAACGTGCTCTCGTTCTCCTCGCGTGAGGTGAACCAGTTCGGCGCTCCGTCGCTCATCACGCGGACCACGAACGACGTCCAGCAGGTACAGCAGCTGGTGCTGATGACCTGCATCATGATCCTGGGCGCGCCCATCACGATGATCGGCGGCGTCATCATGGCCCTTCGTACCGACCTGACGATGTCGTGGATCGTCCTCATCGCGGTCGTCATCCTGGGCGCACTCATCGGGACGCTCATGGCGTTCATGGGCCCGGTCTTCGCCTCCATGCAGAAGCGGATCGACGCCATCAACCGGGTGCTGCGCGAGCAGATCTCCGGCATCCGGGT
>DASVHT010000315.1:0-3886 GCA_036382455.1 Dermatophilaceae bacterium | reverse complement strand
GCCTCCAACGCGGGCGGCTGGGTGCCGTTGGCGAGGTAGACGTTGCACGCCTCCGTGGTGATGATGAACCCCGGAGGCACTGGCAGCCCCATTCGCGTCATCTCCGCCAGGTTGGCCCCCTTGCCCCCGAGCAGATCCTTGAGGTCTTTGTGGCCTTCGGCGAAGTCGTACACGAGTTTGGGCACAGCAGACCTCCGGAGCGACGATGCGAGCGGGTCTTCGCAGATTAGACCAGAGGCGTGGTATGCCGACGACCAGCCTCCTCCGGCCGCACCTGCAAGGACCCGGATCCGAGGAGCCCGTGCGGGCAGACTGCCTAGTTCCGCGCCGTTGATACGTGCAAACTGCCTAGATCCGCGAGGTGGTGGGGGCGAGGAAAGCGACGAGGGCACCGGCATACATCGCGGGGTCCTTGGCGCCACACAACTCGCGGGCCGAATGCATGGACAGCATCGGCGCGCCGCAGTCCACCGTTGTGGCGCCGGTCAGCGCCGCCGTCATCGGACCGACGGTCGAGCCGCAGGGCAGGTCGTTGCGAGACACGAAGTGCTGGAGGGGGACATCGGCCTGCTCGCACGCGGTGATGAACGCCGCAGAGCCCACCGAGTCGGTCGCGTAGCGCAGCTTGACGTTGGTCTTGAGCACCGGGCCGCCGTTGATCGCGATCTGGTGCTGGGGCTCATGCTTCTCGGGATAGTTCGGGTGGGTGGCGTGGGCCATGTCCGCGGACGCGACGATCGTCCCGGCAAGGGCGCGATGGAACTCCTCGCGACCGCCGCCGGCCGAGATCACGATGCGCTCGAGCACCGTGGGCAGCAGCGTGGACATGGCGCCCCGCTCGGACTGGCTGCCGACCTCCTCATGGTCGAACAGCACGAGGACGGGTATGGCGGGCCGCGACGCCGATGCTGACCGGTGCGGCGACGCCAGCGCCGACGCGGCAGCTGACCCCGACCCTGCCCCGGATACGTCCGGCGGGCCCACCACATCGATGAGCGCCTGAACCCCTGCGTAGCTGGTTGCCAGGTTGTCCAGGCGCGGCGCGGCGATCAGGTCGAGGTCCCGTCCGATCAGGCGCGATGGCTGCAGGTCGTGGGCCATGACGTCCCAGGACAGGACGTCGGCGCCGTCCACCCCCACCGCTGCACCGATGTAGCCACGGAAGTCCCCCGGCTCGGTGCTGACACCCCATAACGGGGTCAGGTGCTGCTGGGGGTTGAGCGTCAGACCCTCGTTGGCACCACGGTCGAGGTGGGGCGCGAGCTGGACCACCCGCAACACCGGTTCGTCGATGTTGACCAGCCGGGTCTCAGTCCCATGAGCGCCGCGGACCGCCACGCGACCCGACAGGCCGAGATCGCGGTCGAGCCAGGAGTTGAACAGGGGCCCGCCGTAGACCTCGACGCCGAGCAGCTGCCAACCTGCGCGCGTGAGGTCGGGTTGTGGCTTGATCCTCAGGTTCGGGCTGTCCGTGTGGGCGCCGACGACGCGGAACGATGTGGCCGGGCCGGTTGCCGTCTCCGTGCTCCAGGCGACGAGCGATCCGCCGCGGGCCAGGTAGTGACGGCCGGCCCCGGTCGGAAAGACGTCGGTCTCGGCCAGGAGGCTGAATCCGGCAGCCTCGAGTCGTTGGGCGGCCTGGGCGCAGGCATGGAAGGGCGAGGGAGAGGCATCGACGTAGGCACACAAGCCTCTTGCCATGGAGTCGCCGTCGAAAGGATGGGGAGCCATGACGGCGAGCCTATCCGCGAGACCGAGGCGCCTTCGCCCGGACACAGTCGCCGTCGCCGTCGAGGATGACCCTGGGCGGAAGGTGGGGAGTGACTAGTTGATTCGGATGAGACCCGGTTGACAGAGGTGGCTCACTTGGTGGATGACTCGAAGCGATCCACCACCTACCGTTAGAACATGACCGACCTGGCTAACAGGGGGTTATTGGGGCGCGCAGAGCGTCTCGACCGGGCGGTCGCAACAATGCAGACGAGGTTTACGCCGATGTTCCCCGGCGGCGAGATCCAAGAAACGGGTCGCGCCATCTGGACACTGACGGCCACGCCACTTCTGGTCGCCAACGGCGTGATTCGCTATGACGCCAGGGACTTTCACGGCCCGCAGAGTGAACGCGAGCTCGACAGCCGCCTGGCGGTGCTCTCGACATACGACGTGCCCTGGCGGTTCTGCGCCTGGGAGCACCTCGGCGCCGATCTGCTGGTGCCCCGCCTGGTTGCCCGGGGACTGGTCGGGACGGACAGCTCCCCCGCGATGTGGCTGGACGTGCGGGCACCCGCACCCACGATCGCTCGCGAGGACGGCGTCAAGATCCGTCCGGCAGTGCACGCGTCCGACCACTATCTGTGGACCCAGATCTTCACCGAGGTGTTCGGAATCCCGAGCGAGTACGAAGACGTGTTCGAGCTGATCGTCGCCAAGTCCCACTCGTTCAGCGCTGTTGCCTATGCGGACGGCCAACCGGTCGGGTGCCTGAGCATGGCGATCGAGGACAGCCTGGCCGTGGTGGACAACCTTGGCGTCCTACCCTCTTCCCGACGTCATGGGGTCGGCCGACGCCTGCTGGAGGCCGCTCACGCGGCGGCAGCGGCACGAGGCGTAAAGGCGTGTGTGGTCGTTGCGGCCCCGGCCGGAACCGGCATCCGCGCCAAGCTGGGGTACGAGGTGGTCACCAGCGTCACGCACCTGAGGCCGGCACCTCGACCGGACCTGACGGGCGTCAGCCAGGGGCTCGCGGAACAACCTACGTTGCCGTAACCTACGGAAGCGTAAGTAGTTGTCGCCCCGGAAGGATCTTGGCATGTCGAAGGTGTTGACCCAGACCGAACTGCTCCGTGAGCTTGACCAGGTGGTTGTCGGCGAGCTCAACCGGCACGAGAAGGTCGCCACGGAGTGGTTCCCCCACGACTATGTGCCGTGGAGTGACGGGCGCAGCTTCGACGGGCTCATGGGCGGTGACCAGTGGAGCGAGGACGACTCCGAGATCTCGGACGTCGCCCGGTCGGCGCTGCTCGTCAACCTGCTGACCGAGGACAATCTCCCGAGCTACCACCATGAGATCGCCCTGATCTTCGGACGCGACGACGCCTGGGGGGAGTGGGTGCACCGCTGGACCGCCGAGGAGGGTCGGCACGCCATCGTGATGCGCGACTATATGCTGGTCAAACGGTTGGTGGATCCCGTTGCGCTGGAACGATTCCGGATGAAGCACATGTCCCAGGGATACGTGTCGGCCCATTCCGGTGAGCTGATGAGCTCCTTGGCCTACGTCTCCTTCCAGGAGCTGGCCACGCGGGTCTCCCACCGCAATACCGGCAAGTTCACCAAGGACCCGATGTGCGAGAACCTGCTCACCCGCGTCGCCGCTGACGAGAACCTGCACATGATCTTCTACCGCAACCTGCTGAACGCGGCCCTGGCCATCTCGCCCGACCAGGCCATGGTCGCCATCCTGGACGTCGTCAAGAACTTCGAGATGCCGGGGGCGAACCTCCCCGGCTTCCAGCGCAAGGCCGTCGAGATGGCCATCGAGGGCATCTACGACCTGCGACAGCACAAGGACGAGGTCGTCGCGCCGGTGCTGCGCTTCTGGAAGGTCTTCGAGCTGGAGGGTCTGTCCGCCGAGGGCGAGGCCGCGCGGACCGAGCTGGCCGAGTTCATGGACGCCCTGGAGAAACAGGCGCTGCGGTTCGAGGACAAGCGCGAGATGCTCAAGTCCCGTATGGCGCCTCGCTGACTCCGCGCCACCCCTTACACCCACCTTTGCTCAGTTCAGGCCGGTCCAATGGGCGTTCTGCCACGAGAAGAGCGGCCTGAATTGAGCAAAGCGGCCTCAAGTGAGCAAGATGGAGCCATGAACCCATCGCCGGATGAGAAG
>DASVHT010000314.1:0-8378 GCA_036382455.1 Dermatophilaceae bacterium | reverse complement strand
GAAGGCGACTGGCGACGATCTCACCCATCGGAGAAGTCAAAGGGGCCACCTTGGTCGGCGCTGTGTCCATCAGCGCTTCGACTTCGGCGGACGTTTGGGCTGGTTACGTGGTCCGGCCTGCACGTAGGGGTGCAGGGGCCGTCCGGCCGCTGAGGTGCCACCTCCAGCGGTGACGGGAATGGTGTCCTGGATGCTCATGCCGTCCTGCCTGACCGCGTCGCCGCCCGGGGGGACGGTGGTTGCCTGACGTGCTTTGGCGCTCTGGTAGCGCTCGGCCTGCGCCTTGAGCTTCTGCATCGCCGGCTCTCGTTCGCGCAGGTCCGCGAGGACGGGGGTGGCGATGAAGATGGACGAGTAGGTGCCGACCGCGATACCGACGAACAGGGCAAGGCTCAGGTCGAGCAGAGTGCCCGGACCGAGCAGCTTGAGCCCGATGAACAGGATCGACGCGACGGGCAACAGGGCCACCACAGACGTGTTGATCGAGCGGACCAGCGTCTGGTTGACCGCTTGGTTGGCGGCCTGCGAATACGACTGTCGACCACTTCCGGTCGCCGCGAGGGTGTTCTCCCGCACCTTGTCGAAAACCACCACGGTGTCGTAGAGCGAGTAGCCCAGGATCGTCAGGAACCCGATCACCGACGCAGGTGTGACCTCGAAGCCTGCGAGGGCGTAGATGCCGACGGTGATCATCAGGTCGTGCGCCAGTGCGATCAACGCGGCCACCGACATCTTCCACGTGCGGAAGTACACCGCTATGACCACCGAGACCAGAACCAGGAACCAGATGAGGGCGGTGAGGGCCTTCTGGCTGACCGAAGCGCCCCAGGAGGCCCCGATGGTCGAGGCCGTGATCTTGTTCTCACCAACTCTGAACTCGCTGGCAAGGGCCGTCTTGACCTTGTCGGTCAGGTTGTTGTCGAACTTCTCGGTCTGAACCCGGACGGTGTCCGTGCCGATCTTGGTGACCACCACGTCGGAGCCGGTGTCCAGGGTGCCGATGGCCGTCTTGCCACGGGTCTCGAAGTTGTCCAGGTTGGTGACCGAGGAGACACGGAACTCGGAGCCTCCACGGAACTCAAGGCCGAGGTTCAGGTGGCGCACGAAGAGCCCGGTTGCAGCCAGAATGATGAGCACCATCGAGATCGCGTACCAGGTCTTCTGGCGGCCCACGAAGTCGATCGAGCGCTTGCCGCTGTAGAGGTCGTTGCCGAGCTCGGCGAAGCTGGTCATAACTGGCTCCCATCGGCCGCTGCCCGTTGGGCGGCAATAGTGACGCGACCGCGACCGGCATAGCTGGCCGTCTTGGCCCCCAGACGCTCGGGGTCCAGCCCGGACCACTTGTGCCCCTCACCGAAGAACTTGGTGTTGGCGAGGATCGAGAGCAGGGGGTGGGTGAACAACATCACGACCACGATGTCGATGATCGTGGTCAGCATCAACGTGAAGGCGAACCCGCGCACGTTGCTGGCCGCCAGCACATACAGAACGACCGCGGCCAGGAAGCTGACCGAGTCCGAGATCAGGATGGTGCGCCGGGCGCGAACCCAACCGGTCTCGACCGCGGCCAGGAGCTGTCGCCCGTCGCGGACCTCGTCACGTACCCGTTCGAAGTAGAGGATGAACGAGTCGGCGGTGATGCCGATGGAGACGATCAGACCTGTCACCCCGGCCATCGTCAGGCGGAATCCGTAGGACCAGCCGAGCAGCGTGACCAACGCGTAGGTCAGTGCTGCGGCGATGGCCAACGAGCTGACGGTCACCAGTCCCAGGACGCGGTACTGGAAGAGGGAGTAGAAAACGACGAGAAACAGTCCGATGGCGCCGGCGAGCAGACCACGCCTTAGCTGGTCGCCACCGAGCTGCGGACTGATGTCGTCGCGGGTCTGAAGCACGAAGGACATCGGAAGTGCGCCGAACTTGATCTGGTCGGCGAGCACCTTGGCGCTTGCCGCGGTGAAGCTGCCCGTGATTTCGGCGCTGCCGGCGCAGATGGCGGTTTGCGGGACCGGAGCCGAGATGACCCTGTTGTCCAGCACGACGGCGGACTGGTTGCGCGGGGCCGGGAGCGACACGATGCGCGAGGTCTGGTTGCAAAAAGCCGTGCCCCCGGCGCCGTTGAAGCTCAGCAGCACTTGCCACTCACCGGTCGACCCACTCTGATTCTGCTTCTGACCCGACGTGGCGTTGGTGACCTGAGACCCGAATACTTCTGAAGGGCCGAGGATGTACTTCTGTTGACCATCCTGCGAGCAGGTGACCATCGCCTTGGCGGGGTCGTCGACAATGGCTTCGACTTCCTTGGGGTTGTTGCAGTTCAGCGCGGTGTAGGCCGCGGACACATCCGCTGTGATCCAGGCCGGGTCGCTCGGGTTCTGGGGCTTCGTCGCGGGAGCCGTGCTCGTAGCCTGCGGCGTGGCTGTGGGATTCGTGCCGGGCTTGGCTGTGGCCTTCCCCGTTGGTGGTGGGGTGGTGGCCGCGGCAAGCGACTGCGGAAAGCCTGACTTGGCACCGGACGTGGCCGTGCCGGTCGCTTTGGCCGTTGGCGTGCTGCTTCCTGACGCCTTGCTGGTTGCGGTGCCCGTCGGCGTTGTCGTAGCGGTGCCCGTGGGCGTGGCAACGGGGGTCGGGGCGCCAGGACCGACGGTCAGCACCGACCGGAAACTCAGCGCTGACGACTTCTGAAGTGAGGCGATCGTGGCCTTGTCGGGGGTGCCCGGGAGTGAGACCACGATGTTGCTGCCACCTTGCGTGGTGACCTCGGCCTCGGAGATACCGGAGCCGTCCACACGCTGGCGGATGATGTCGACCGCCTTCAGGATCTGGCCCTCGTTGATCGTCTGGTTGCCGACGACCTTGGGCTCGAGGATCAGCTGGGTGCCGCCTTCAAGGTCGAGACCAAGCTTTGGGGTCCGCTGAGCATCGCCCCACGTGCTGGCGGCAGCCAACAGGCCGTAGAGGCCGAAGATGATGACGATGAGCACTGCCAGCGTGCGCAAGGGCCCACGATTGCGCGGATTGATTGCCACGGGGTGTCCTAGTCGGAGAGGCTGGTCGGGTCCGACGGAGTGTCGGCCTCCAGCTCGTTCGGTGCTGATGAGATGACGTGGGGGCCGGCGATCGCGCGGCGGTTGAAGCGAATGTTGACGCCGGGGCTGACCTCAAGGGTCGCGATCTCGTCGTCGAGGGCAGTGATCCGGCCGAGCAGGCCCGAGGTGGTCGTGACCTGGTCGCCGACGCCCAACGAGGACTGGAGCCTCTGTGTCTCCTTCTGCCGGCGTCGCTGTGTGATGAACATGAACCCGATCAACAACACGGGCAACGCGAAGATCAGCAGGTTCGCGGATCCGCCGCTCGTTGATGCAGCCGCGACAAGCGAAGACATGAGTCAGATCCTTCATGAAGAGTTGGCGTGCGCATCCGCAGGAATGTTCTGGACACGCAAGAAAACCGGCGCGATCCTGAGCGTCCGGGTGAGTCTATGTGAGCCACCCCGGAGGTACCAATGCAGCGCGCACACCCGACGCAAACGTAACCAGGCCGGTATCCATGGGTCAGCCGCCGAACCGTCCGTCCATGTCGCCCAGTGGCAGGGCCACGGCCTGCGGGGTCCTTTCCGTCGGTGGCGGCGCGGTCAGACCCAGATGTTGCCAGGCCAACGGCGCTGCAGCCCGGCCGCGCGGAGTGCGGATAATGAACCCCTCGCGCACCAGGAAGGGCTCGGCGACGGTCTCAACGGTGTCGGCCTCCTCCCCGACGGCCACGGCAAGCGTGCTCAGACCTACGGGGCCACCACCGAAACGGCGGCACAAGGCCTCTAGCACGGCACGATCGAGGCGGTCCAGACCGCGGTCGTCGACATCGAACAGGGCCAGGGCCGCGTGGGCGGCGATCTCATCGGCCACGCCCTGACCGTGCACCTGGGCCCAGTCGCGGACCCGGCGCAGCAGTCTGTTGGCGATGCGCGGTGTCCCCCGCGATCGGCGGGCAATCTCGGTGATGGCGGCATCGGTCGCCTCAATCTTCAGGAGCCCGGACGAGCGGCGCAAGATGCGGACCAGATCTTCGACAGCGTAGAAGTCGAGATGACCGGTGAAACCGAATCGGTCCCGCAACGGAGCCGGCAGGAGGCCGGATCGCGTGGTCGCGCCGACCACGGTGAATGGCTCCAGCTTCAGCGGAATCGCCGTCGCACCGGGGCCCTTGCCGACGACCACGTCGACGCGAAAGTCCTCCATCGCCAGATAGAGCATCTCTTCGGCCGCACGGGCCATCCGGTGGATCTCGTCCACGAAGAGCACCTCCCCCTCCTCCAGTGAGGAGAGGATCGACGCGAGGTCGCCGGCATGCTGGATCGCCGGACCGCTGGTGATGCGGATGGGTTTCTCGAGCTCGGCGGCGACGATGAGGGCCAGTGTCGTCTTGCCCAGGCCGGGGGGCCCGGACAACAGGACGTGGTCCGGTGGGGTGGCCCGACGTTTGGCCGCCTCGAGCACCAGGGACAGCTGATCGCACACCCGGGTCTGGCCGGGAAACTCGCTGAGCCTGCGAGGACGCAGCGCCGCCTCGACCCGACGCTCGTCATCATCGCCACCCGCGTCGACGATTCGGGCGGTCGCGTCGATCGAGGAGTCGCCGTAACCCCCGTCGCCATAGCCATCTTCGTCGGAGTCCGAGAAGTACTCGGTCATCGGCCCAGCTCCTTCAAGGCAGCGCGCAACAGGGAGGAGACGTCCGACCCGTCACCGGCTTCGGGCCTGATGGCCTCGACCGTGTCCTCGGCCTGCCTGAGCGACCACCCGAGGCCCACCAGCGCGTCGCGCACCTGCGCTGCCCATACCGCCGCAGCCGGTGATGGCGCCGCGGACGTGGCGGTGCCGGACGGCATACCGATCTTGTCGCGAAGCTCCAGAACGATGCGTTCGGCCCCCTTCTTGCCAATGCCGGGCACCTTGGTCAGCGAGACCAGATCACCACTGCTGATGGCGCGTCGTAGCCCATCGGGGCTATGAATAGCCAACATCGCCAACGCAAGTCGTGGTCCGACCCCAGAGACCGTCTGGACCAGGTTGAAGATCGAGCGCTCGTCCTCATCGGCAAAACCATAGAGCGTGAGGGACTCCTCGCGCACGACTAGCGTCGTTGCAAGGACGGCCTCGACACCTCGACGCAGGGAGGCGGCCGTCGCAGCGGTCGTGTGCAACAACAGGCCGACTCCCCCGACATCGATCACTGCCGTGTCCAGACCGGCGGACAGCACCACACCGCGAACCGAGGAGATCATCGGGCACCCGCCTTCCCGGCTCGTGCAGGCGGTTGGGGCCGCTGTGCGAGCTGGGCGGCAACAGCTTGCTGCAGGCGGTTCTCGGCGGTGCCACGCCACAGGTGACAGATGGCCAGTGCCAGAGCGTCCGCCGCGTCCGCGGGCCTGGGCGGGGTGTCGAGTCGCAGGATACGGGTGACCATGGCGGTGACCTGGGCCTTGTCGGCGCGGCCGTTGCCGGTCACGGCCGCCTTGACCTCCGTCGGCGTGTGCAGGGCCAGCGGCAGCCCGAGGCGCGCAGCAGCCAGCATGGGGACGGCTGACGCCTGGGCCGTGCCCATGATGCCCTTGATATTGGCCTTGGCGAACACGCGCTCCACGGCCACGGCGTCGGGCTCGTAACGTGACATCCACTCGTCGATCTCGGTCTGGAGCGTCAAAAGCCGCTCGGCCGGGTCGTCAGACGGCGGAGTGCGGACGACACCGACGGCGATCATCCGCAACGGCTTGCCCAGACCGCCCTCGACCACGCCGAGACCGCAGCGGGTCAGGCCGGGGTCTACACCCAAGACACGCACGCTGACTGCTCCTGACCTCGCCCGAACACCTGTTCGGATAGAAACCTACATCGAGTGACCACTCATCGGGGAGGCGACGCGCCGAAGTCGCAAAGCGGTATCCCGGGTAGCCGGGCCGCGTCGGGGGGTCAGTCCTCGTCTTCGTCATCGAGCACGGCAAGGATCTCGTCGCTGACGTCGCCGTTGGTCCAGACGTTCTGAACGTCATCGCTGTCCTCGAGGGCCTCGATGACCCGGAACATCTTGCGAGCGCCATCGAGGTCGAGCTCGACCTCCAACGTGGGGATGAACGATGCCTCGGCCGAGTCGTAGTCGATGCCGGCGCCCTGGAGTGCGGTCCGAACCGCCACGAAGTCGGTGGGTTCGCTCACGATCTCGAAGGCCTCACCGATGTCGTTGATCTCTTCGGCGCCCGCGTCCAGGACAACCTCGAGCAGGTCGTCCTCGCTCAGGTCGCCCTTGGGGACGATCACGACACCCTTGCGCGTGAAGACGTAGGAGACGCTGCCCGGGTCCGCGAACTGGCCACCATTGCGGGCCAATGCTGTGCGCACCTCGGCGGCCGCACGGTTGCGGTTGTCGGTGAGGCACTCGATCAGGACCGCGACCCCGTTCGGGGCATAGCCCTCGTAGGTGATGGTCTGCCAGTCGGCACCGCCGGCCGTGGCGCCGCTCCCCCGCTTGACGGCGTTGTTGATGTTGTCGTTCGGGACGCTGAGCTTCTTGGCCCTCTGGATGGCATCGAACAGCGTGGGGTTGCCGGCGACGTCACCGCCTCCGGTACGCGCAGCCACCTCGATGTTCTTGATCATCTTGGCGAAGAGCTTGCCCCGTTTGGCGTCGATAACGCCCTTCTTGTGCTTGGTCGTCGCCCATTTGGAGTGACCGCTCATCGCTGCTCCCTCGCCTCCCGAACCGTCGTCGAAATCTTGGGCGATCCTACTGATCGGCGCGCCGGTGCTCAGCGCTGGGCCGTGCGAACCATCTGGGTGAAGTACTCGTGGATCCTGTGGTCCCCGGTGACCTCGGGGTGGAACGAGGTGGCCAGGAGGTTGCCCTGCCGGATCGCGACGACCCTGCCCGCGGCCGGCCCCGTCTCCACCGTGGCGAGGACCTCGACGCTGCCGCCCATGTCCTCGACCCAGGGTGCCCTGATGAACACGGCCCGAAATGTCGCCGGTTGCCCGGCCGGAGCCGTCGTGGCCTCGGCGATCCGTGGGATGTGCAGATCCGCCTCGAACGAGTCCACCTGACGCCCGAAGGCATTGCGTCGCACGGTGATGTCCAGCCCACCCAGCGTCTCCTGGTCCGGCCGGGCGTCGGCGATGCGGTCGGCCAGCAGGATCATGCCTGCGCACGCGCCGAAGGCGGGCATTCCCTCGGCGATGCGCTTGCGCAACGGTTCCTGCAGGTCGAACGCCCGGACAAGCTTGTCGATGGTGGTCGACTCACCGCCCGGAAGCACCAGGGCGTCGACGTTGTCGAGCTCGCTCGGACGACGGACGCCGGTGGCCTCCACGTCGAGGGCCGCCAGCGCATGGATGTGCTCGCGCACGTCACCCTGAACGGCCAGAACGCCGATGCGGACAAGAGGATTGCTCACCCGGCAAGGCTATGCCGCTCGGTCACCCTCACGAGCCACGTCCTCCTGGCTACCACTTGGCCTCCCTAGCCTGGTTTGTTCCGTCAATGCCGCTCTGCAGGCCGGTAACCATGCAACAAAACCGGCTCCGGCCGGGTGGATCGCTCCTTCCTGTCCACATGGGGTGGGATCCTCGCCCCGCCATCCACCGGCTTCTCATGACGCGTCGACGGCAGGTCGTCTGAGGGCCGAGGCTGCGGGTATGAACGATCTGCTGGTCGCGCGCCTGTCCGCTCAGGGCGGCCTGGTCACGGCGCTCGAGGCACACTCCTGCGGCTACACCAATGTCAGCCTGCACAGACTGGTGGCGACCGGTGATCTGTTCAGGGCGCGGTCGGGCTGCTTCGTGGATGGCCGGCTGCTCAACGACGCCGGTCCGGAGAAGCGACACGCACTGACGGCACGAGCTGTCTCCCGCGGGTATCGACAACCTCACGCAATCAGCCACATCTCCGCCCTTGTGGTCCTTGGCCTCCCTCTCCTGAATATCACGGCAGGCGTGGTGCACCTCACGCTGACCGGGCCCGGCCGGCCGAGGACTCTGCCCGGACTTCGCGTTCACCCCGAGCTGCCCGACTCGGTGGCGCGGCAGCGTGACGGTGACCGAGTGGTGCATCCTGCCATGGCCATCGTCCAGTCAGCTTCACTTGCCGGTATCACGGCCGGGGTCGCTGCGGCCGACGCGGCGCTGCATGCCGGTCAGGTCACCAAAAACGATCTCGAGATAGCGCTGCGCGTCGCCCGGCTGGGGCCAGGAAGAGCCGACGCCCGAGCTGCAGTCGACCTGGCTGATGGGCTGACCGAGTCCCCGGGCGAGTCGTGGACGCGGATACTCTTCGTGTCACTCGGGCTGCCGAGGGTCGAGCCGCAGGTGGAGATTCGGGACAGTCGCGGA
>DASVHT010000313.1:0-7088 GCA_036382455.1 Dermatophilaceae bacterium | reverse complement strand
AGGCCTCTCTTGCGCTGGGACCCGACGACGACGTTTGTTGCTGCAGCCTTGTCGTGGATGGCCTGCTTCTTGTCGTCCCACAAGGGCCACAGGACGTTGAGCAGGCTGAACAGCGAGCCGAAGAGGCCGATGACCGGCACCGACCCGACGAGGTCACCGCCCTGCTTGACCGCCGTCCTCTTCAGAACCGCGATCAGCGGCGGCGGGCCAGGCTTGTCCCTCAGCCGGACGCTGATCCCAACGATCCTCTTGCCGATCGTCGCACCGGTCCTGGTGAGAAAAGCGACCTCGTAGACCAGGGTCACCGCCAGCAGCGTAAGGCTGACCTGCATGATCGGGCCGGCCAGCTGGGTGGTGGGCTGCGCCGGCAGCGTCGAGCTGCCTGCCTGCGCAGCATCAATGACCTGCCGGAAGTAGTCCCGGAAGATCGTGGCTGCACGCTCCATCGGCGCGAACGTCAGTGGCAGGGAGACGATCCAGACGATGATGCTGTCGATAATCCGTGCGAGGACACGCTTCCACCAGCCCGAGAGCACGACGCCATCGGGGGTGGTCGCAGCCGGGTGCGACTGCCAACCCGCCTCTTGCGCCGACGGCAGCCCGGGACCCTGCCCGTATGCCGGCCACTGGCCGCCCGGCTGTCCCGCGCCCGGCGACCCGCTGTCCTGAGGGGGTGGGCCGTAGCCGCCCTGTGACGTGGGAGCACCCTGTGCCCCTTGCGAGCCGGACGTATGCGGTCGAGCAGCAGCAGGGGTGACGCCGTACGGCATACCGATGTTGGACTGGCCAACGGTCGGCGAGACCTTCGGCGTGACATGGGTGGACCAGATCACGCCATCCCAATACCGAAGCTGGCTGGGATCCTGCGGGTCGTCGTACCACCCGGATGGCTGCGTCATGGGCCCTAGCCTGTCACGAGGAGCAACAGGGCGAGCCAACGCCATCGGTCACGACCCCGCGGACCTAGAGATTGCCCCTGCGCTCCTGCTCGCGCTCGATGGCCTCGAACAGCGCCTTGAAGTTGCCCTTGCCGAAGCCGAGCGAACCATGGCGCTCGATCATCTCGAAGAACACCGTGGGGCGGTCCCCGGTTGGTCGGGTGAAGATCTGCAGGAGGTAGCCATCCTCGTCGCGGTCGACCAGGATGCCGCGCTTCTGCAGCTCCTCGATCGGGACGCGCACGTTGCCGATGCGCGCGCGCAGGGTTGGGTCCTCGTAGTAGGAGTCCGGGGTCGCCAGGAACTCCACGCCTTCGGCAAGCATGGCGTCGACGGTGGCCAGGATGTCTCCCGTGGCCAGGGCCAGGTGCTGCACGCCGGGGCCCCCGTAGAACTCGAGGAACTCGTCGATCTGACTCTTCTTCTTGGCGATCGCCGGCTCGTTCAGGGGGAACTTCACCCGGTGGTTGCCATTGGCGACAACCTTGCTCATCAACGCCGAGTAGTCCGTGGCGATGTCGTCGCCGATGAACTCGGCCATGTTCACGAAGCCCATGACCTTGTTGTAGTAGGTCACCCAGGTGTCCATCTTGCCGAGCTCGACGTTGCCCACAACGTGGTCGAGCGCCTGGAAGATCCGCTTGGGCGCACCCTCGCGCCTGACCAGGCCTGAGGTCCGCTCGACGTAGCCGGGCAGATAGACCCCCTCATACCGCGAGCGGTCCACGAGGGTATGCCGGGTGTCACCGTAGGCCGCGATGGCACCCATGCGGACGGTGCCTTGCTCGTCTGTGATGTCCTCCGGCTCCTGGACGATCGTCGCGCCGGTGGCACGCGCGTGCTCGATGCACTTGTCCACGTCCGGCACCTCGAGGGCGATGTCGACGACACCGTCCCCGTGGGTTCGGTGATGGGCAAGGAGCGGGCTGTCGGAGGCGACACCACCCTTGACGACGAAGCGGCATGAGCCGCTCTTGAGCACGTAGGCCTTGTGGTCGCGGTTGCCCGTCTCGGGCCCGCTGTAGGCGACCAGCTCCATGCCGAAGGCGGACTGGAAGTAGTGCGACGCCTGCGTGGCGTTGCCGACCACGAACACCAGGGCGTCCCAGCCGATGACCGGGAAGGGGTCCCTGGTCTCGTCGTACTCCACCAGCCCGACAAGCTGCCTGAGCTGGTCAAGGTCGAGGTCGGCTTGGCGCTCTTCGGGCGTCAGGGTGATCGGTTTGGCCATGACTTCACTGTGAACCAGCGAGCACGCACGTGCAAACACAGCCCCGATGGACGGCAGAAGGAGCCACGCCGCCATTCCTGAGCGCAGGCGTTGAACGACGGCTCAGCGGCGACCGACGAACCACCGTCGAATGGTCTGGATCCGCTGGGCGACCTGTTCACCGCTGGCCTGGTCCAGGGCCGGCCCCCCACAGCTCTTGCGCAGGTCGGCGTGCACCACGGCGTGGAGGGCGCCGGTCTTGCGGGCGTAGGCGGAGACGAGCGAGTTGAGCTCCTTGCGAGCGGCTGCCATTGCGCGATGGGTGGACAGCTCGGGCTGCGCCCTCTTGCGGCCGGACCCCTTCTGGGAAGACTGGCGCTCGCGCAAGAGCGTTGCCACCTGGTCGGGTTCGAGCAGTCCGGGTAGCCCGAGGAACGCCTGCTCGTCAGCGCTGCCAACCTCGGCGTTGAGCCCGAACTGCTGGGCATCAAAGAGAACGTGGTCGAACTCCGCCTCGGACTCCAGTGCTTCGAAAGACAATTCATCGAGATCGGCGGTCGACCGGGTGCGGTTGGCGGCCGCGAGCAGGTCGTCCTCGGCCGACCACATGGAGGCTTCGTCGCCCGGTGTGGAGACCCGGTCCAGGGCGTGGTCGCGCTCCTCCTCGAGACGAGCGGCGTGCTCGAGGATGAGCGGCACGCTCGGCAGGAAGATCGACGCCATCTCGCCTCGACGGCGCGCGCGGACGAAACGTCCGACAGCCTGGGCGAAGTAGAGGGGTGTGGACGTGGACGTGGCGTAGACGCCGACGCACAGCCGCGGGACGTCCACACCCTCGGACACCATGCGAACAGCGACCATCCAGCGCTGGACACCCTCGGCGAACTTCTCGATCTTGCCTGACGATCCGGCATAGTCCGAGAGCACGACGACGGGCCTCTCACCCGAGATGGTGTGCAGGATCTTGGCGTAGGCCCGCGCCCGGGTCTGGTCCGACGCGATCACGAGGCCGCCGGCATCCGGCACACCACGACGTACCTCGGTCAGCCGCTTGTCCGCCGCAGCCAGGACCGACGGGATCCAGTCGCCCTCGGCGTCCAGGGCGGTGCGCCACGCATGCGCCGTCGCGTCCTTGGTCATCGGCTCGCCGAGCCTGCCGGACATCTCGTCGCCGGCCTTGGTGCGCCAACGCATCGCGCCGCCGTAGGCGAGGAACAGGACAGGGCGGACGATCCCGTCACGCAAAGCCTCGGCATACCCGTACGTGTAGTCCGCCTGGCTGCGGCGGATCGAGTCAGTGCCAGTCTCGTAGCGGACGAAGGGGATCGGGCTGGTATCAGAGCGAAACGGCGTGCCCGTCAGGGCCAGCCGATGGGTGGCCGGCTCGAAGGCCTCGCGGATCGCGTCGCCCCATGACAGGTTGTCGCCACCGTGGTGGATCTCGTCGAGGATGACCAGGGTCGGCGCAACCCGGGTCCGGGCACGATGCAACAGCGGCTTGCTGGCCACCTGGGCATAGGTCACGGCCACGCCGTCAAACTCCGCACCGTGGCTCCCCGCTGCGTTGGTGAACCGGGGGTCGATCCGGATCCCGACCCGCGAGGCCGCGTCAGCCCACTGGGTCTTCAGGTGTTCCGTCGGCGCGACCACGGTGACCCGGCTGATGGCGCCCGTGCTGAGCAGCTCGGTCGCGACGCGGAGCGCATAGGTGGTCTTACCCGCCCCTGGGGTCGCGACGGCGAGGAAGTCCCGGGGGGTGGAGCGCAGGTACTGAGCCAAGGCGTCCGCCTGCCAGACGCGCAGCTTGGAGGCGGTCCCCCAGGCGGCCCGTCCCGGGAAAGCTGGTGAGAGATGGGAAGCGGCCGCGGTGCTCATGTCCTGCTAACCGTAACGAGATCCGACCTGCGGCCTGCCACGGGCCCGCGTCCTCAGGCGACGCTCCGATGTGTTATCGGACCTCGCCGCCGACGCCGATCCGAGTCAGCTCTTGCCATCTCCGGGTGCGCGCAGACCCTCGTAGATCTCCTTGCAGGTGGGACACACCGGGAACTTCTTGGGGTCACGGCCCGGGACCCAGACCTTGCCGCAGAGGGCAACGACGGGTTCACCTGACATTGCGCTCTCCATGACCTTGTTCTTGCGGACATAGTGCGAGAAGCGCTCGTGGTCGCCCGCCTCGACCTCCTCCTCGACGCGCTCGCGCTCGATCACCGCCGTATGCACCGGTGAGGCTGCGGGCTGGCGCTGCGGTGCGGGTGCGAACGGGTCGCTCGGGCCCGTCGGGTCGTTCGGGTCGTCGAGCCCGTTCACAAAAGTCCGCGAGTCACTCATGTGGCCAAGTCTAACCAACGAGAGGTATGCCGGGTTCTCACCACGAGCAGGTATGCCGGTTCTCACCACGAGCAGGTGAGCCGATTCCTTCAGTTCATCGTGGGGTCTTCGGGGAGGCTGGCGACGAACGCGAGATGACCACGTTGTCGACGTAGCACAGTGGACCACAGCGTTTCCGGCTCCGGCGTGAAGGCGTCGCGGGCCTCGGACTCCACGACATACCAGCCTCCTTCGCGAATCTCCCGCTCCAGCTGACCACTGGACCAGCCGGCGTACCCGGCAAAGATCCGAAGGCCAGCGACCTCGGGCACCACCACCAGCGGGGGGATGTCGAGGTCGACCAGCCCGATCCCGCCGAACAGCAGCCGCACACCCATCGGCTCCTGATGATCGCCAGGAACGGTTACCAGACCCAGCGCCGAGTCCAGCGAGACGGGGCCGCCCTGGAAGACGGTGGGCGGATCTGTGACGTAGTCCTGCCAGGGTGGGAGCACCGACGAGACGGGAGCGGCCAGGGGGCGGTTGAGGACGACGCCCTGTGCGCCTTCCTCGTCATGGTGCAGCACGAGCACGACGCTGCGCCGGAAGACGTCGCCTCCGGTCCGCGGCGTCGCGACAAGCAGCTTGCTCGTTGCGTTGTCCATGCTCACCCAGCCATCCTCACTCAGCCATCCTCGCGCAGGCCACGCCCAAACGCTGCCACATCGAGCAGGTCCGTCATTGATCGAGCAGCTTCGTTGCTGCGCCATCAATGACGCACCTGCGCCATCTCGGGATCAACCAGCAAACAGAAGACCCGACCGGCGTCTACCGATCGGGTCTCTCTGGTCCGAGGCGTCTCAGCTGTGCGAGCCGCGGTAGCCGCGCGGGGAGTCGTTGTTACGGCGCGGCCCGCCTCCAGAGCCTCGGCCGCCCCCGCCGAAGGGACGTCGGTGGCCACGCTGCTCGCCCTGGAGCAGGCGGCGGGATTGGCTCTCCGGGATCGGCACACCGCTGGGCGCGCAGGCACCGGTCGCGGTCAGCACTGCGTCGCCAGGGATTGCCCTGGTCGCCAGCACGTCCAGACCCGCTTCGCGAGCCATGCGCTCCATGCCACGCCTCTGGTGTGGGAGCGCCAACGTGACGACAGTGCCCTTCTCGCCAGCGCGGGCCGTGCGCCCGGAGCGGTGAAGGTAGTCCTTGTGATCAGCTGGCGGGTCGGCCTGCAGAACGACGCCGATGTCGTCCACGTGGATACCGCGGGCCGCAACGTCTGTGGCGACCAGAACGGGCAGGCTGCCGTCCTTGAACGCACTCAGCACTCGGTTGCGAGCGCCCTGGGCGAGGCCACCGTGCAGAGCGGCAGCGAAGACTCCCTGCTCACGCAGCTGCTCGGCGACGCGGTCGGCGCCCAGCTTGGTCCGCACGAAGACCAGGGTGCGGCCCTCGCGGTTAGCCACCTCAGCGGTGATCAGCTTCTTGTGCTGAGGATCGATGAGCAGGATGTGGTGCTCCATCGTGGTGACGCTCGCCGTTGCGTCATCGGTGGAGTGGGTGACGGCGTCCGTGAGGTAGCGCTCGACGACCGCATCGACACCACGGTCCAGCGTGGCCGAGAAGAGCAGTCGCTGACCGCCCTCGGGGAGGGCGTCGAGGATGGAGGTGATCTCGGGCAGGAAGCCCATCTCCGCCATGTGATCAGCCTCGTCAAGGATCATGATGGCGATATCGGTGAGCTGGACGGCCCCGCGCTCCATGAGGTCCTTGAGCCGTCCCGGGGTGGCAATCAGCAGGTCGACACCACGGTCGAGAGCCATCAGCTGCGGCGGGTACGGCATACCGCCCGCAACCAGCTTGTGGCGCAGGCCCATGACGTGCACGAACGGCTCGAGGGCGTCGCTGATCTGCATCGCGAGCTCGCGGGTCGGAGTGAGCACCAGGGCCCGGGGGCGACGAGCCAGGGCCCGGTCACCGGCAGCGAGTCGGGTCAGGGTCGGAAGGCCGAAGGCGAACGTCTTGCCGGAGCCGGTCTGGCCGCGGCCGAGCACGTCGCGCCCAGCCAGGGCGTCCGGGATCGTCGCCGTCTGGATCGGGAAGGGGGTGGTGATGCCCTCGCGTGCGAGGCGCTCGACCAGAGCAGCAGGCAGCCCAAGGGCCGCGAAACCGTTGTCCTGCTCGACGGTCACGGGCGTGGTGTCGATGACCCGGGCCGGGGTCTGCCTGTCGTATGCACGGGCCGGACGGTCTGTGCGCTTGCCATAGTTCTCGTCACGTTTGAAGTCCGCCCGAGCGGCACCCGGCACGCGCTTCTCATAGGTACGAGTCGGACGGTTGTCGCGGTTCCCATGGACCTGGGGTGCGCGGTCGTCGCGGTTGCCGTATGTGCGAGGTGCGCGGTCCTCACCACGGTCGTTGCTGCGCGCGGGACGCTCGTTACGGTTGCCGTAGGTGCGAACCGGACGGTCGTCACGGTTGCCGTAGGTGCGAGGTGCGCGGTCGTTGCTGCGCGTCGGACGGTCGTCGCGGTTGCCGTAGGTGCGAGGTGCGCGGTCCTCACCACGGTCATTGCTGCGCGCGGGACGCTCGTCACGGTTGCCGTAGGTGCGAGGTGCGCGGTCCTCACCACGGTC
>DASVHT010000312.1:0-1725 GCA_036382455.1 Dermatophilaceae bacterium | reverse complement strand
GGACCGCACGCCGGGATGCTTGTGCCAGTGTGTCTGCCAGCCAGTGGTGGCCATGGCCCAATCATCACCCCACCAGCCGTAGGGACTGGGGATTCGCTACACGGCCGATCTTCGTGTTGCGGGGCCGTCACCCTCGCGGCTCCGGCGGTGCCAGCCCGCGGCAGCCTCACGCGGCACACGGCGTCCTGACCGGGGAAGCCCGAGCGCCTCACGCCTTCACGCCGTCAGGAGTATCGGTGCCGCGGTCGGGCAGCTGCGAGCGCGAGCACCGCCGTGTGAGCCTCGCGTGCGGTGGGGGGAAGTAGGGCGCGCCCTCCGCGACAACGGGACTCCGTAACTTCGCGGCCCCGTGCATGGCCCACGCGCCGAAGGCGAACAGCAGGATGGCGATTCCCAAGACTAGATAGCCCATCCCAATCACCTCCTTTCCTTGTCCGGGCTCAGACCTCCTCAAGTAGCCACGCCATAGGGCTGTGACCTGCGTGTTTGTGCCCGACGTGTCCCTGCGGTGGACCGCCGCGGTCCTTCCTGGCCATCGTCCGGGCTTCATAGTCCTGGCCGCCGTGTTCTCCGTGCTCGTACTCGTCCAACTCGTCTACGGCGCAGTCGACGCCGAACGTGCCCGCCGCTACGGCTGCCGGTGACCTACAACGACAACCCAGTGGGCCCTCGCCGCGGCGGCGGGTCGCTGCCAGCAACACGGGGACGAGGATGAACCCGTGACGACGTGGGTGTACGTCGACGAGACCAAGCGAGCCGGCTACGTCATCGCCGCCGTCACCGTCACTGACCCCGAACCTGCCCGCAAGATCGTCCGGGGCCTGGTTTTACCGGGCCAACGCCGCCTGCACATGAAGCATGAACAACCGAGCCGCCGGCGAGCCATCGTCTCCGCTCTAACGACCATGCCAGTCACTGCAACGGTCTATGACGCGGCCCGCCGCTACCGCACCGAGCGCGAGGCCCGGTCTGCGTGTCTGGCCGCACTGATCCGTGACCTCGCCGCTGGCGGAGACACCCGCTTGGTGATCGAGCAGGACGATTCTCTCCTGCCCAGCGACCGCCACGAACTGTTCCAACTCACCCGCCAGTCCGGAGCCGTCGACGTGCTCCGCTACGAACACCAGCGCGCCCACGCCGAGTTGCTCTTGGCATTGCCTGATGTAGTGGCCTGGTGCTGGGTGCGCTCCGGCGACTGGCGGCGCCGGGTCTCCCCGATCATCACCACCATCCGCCACGTCTGAGCCGACTGTCTGGCCGTGCCCAGGAAAGCGCGAAGCCCGAGCGCCACGTCCGTCCGGACGGGTCTCGGGCTCACTTCCCGCGGCTAGTGCCTTGGGCATCTCTAGTGTACGACAACCGGCGGCGGCTCGCGACACGTTCAGGAGTCCCGGGGCCTAGCGGGACTTTCCCCGATAAGTCGGTCTTGAGTGGTGAACGTGCTGGTCAGGGTCGGTTTGGTGGGCTGAGGAGGGTATTACCCATGGTTAGCGTTTGGGTGCGTGTTGGTCGAGGTGGAAGAGGTCGTAGAGGCGTTGCTGGATGGGGTCGAGGTCGGTGAGCATGCGTCGTGCTCGGGGGCGGGCGCGGTCGCCGGGGTAGATCAGGACGCTTTCGCCGATGCCGCCCAGGGTGGCCAGCAGGTCGCGGACGGACAGGTGTAGTCCGGCGTGTTCGGCTTCGCGGCGCATCAGGTGGGCGACGGCCAACGCGAGGACGCAGCAG
>DASVHT010000311.1:0-6100 GCA_036382455.1 Dermatophilaceae bacterium | reverse complement strand
GTCCGACGTCGATGGACTTGACCGCAACGGACGGGGCCGAGGTGTCGATGACGCTGACCGTGCCGGTGGTCGAGCTGTCGGTGAAGGGGTCGGCGGGCACGTTCGTGCCGTAGGAGTTAAGGGCGGTCTCGTTCGGCTTTGCCTGTCGGCCGCCTTCGTTGCTGACGTAGAGCTTGGTGCCCGTGAACCTGAGCTGACGAGGGGCGATGCCCACCTTCCAGGTCGCCTTGACCGCCCCTGTGGTCGGGTCGAGGGCCGCCACCGTGTTCTGGCCGTTCATCGCGACGTACAGCGTGGATCCGTCGGGTGAGTACACCGACCCTGCCGGCAGCGCGGAGTTGCCGTTCGCCTGAGGAAGCGGGAAGCGGGTTGGGGTGCCCAGGGTGCCGTCGAGGTTGACCGGAAAACGGGTGAGGGCATCGCTTTGTGAAAGCCAGAGGAACTTGCCGTCGGGTGAGTAGGTCGGGCCTTCCTGGCCGACGCTGCCGTCGGCCAGGGGCTGGTCGACACCAGCAGCTTTGCCGACCCGATAGATCAGCTTGTGGGCAGCGAGGTCGAAGATCTGGAGCACCACACCCCTGTCGGCGCTGCTCGCGGCGAGGAACCGCCCATCGGGGTTGACGGTCGATCCCATGAACTTGCCGTACTCGGTCATCAGACGGTCACCGATCGGCTTGATGACCTGGTTGTCGGAGATCTGGAGCCCGTCGGCGTACTGGGTACCGACGGTGCGGTTACCGAAGGCGTCGGTCGTGGCGTAGGCAATCCCACCACCTGCAAGAGTGAGGGCCACCGTGCTGACCAAGGCGATTCGGACCCGGCGGTTGGTGATGCCGAGCTGTTCGAGGGGGTTTCGCGAGATGCCCCGCCGCTGTTGAGCGACCTGCATGATCATCCTTTCGAGGAGTTGACTGACAACAGGTCGACGAGACCGTCGATCTGCCACAAGGGGTTGGGTGTGTCCCCGGTCGGGGTACGCACATGGAAGTAGCCGTTCACCTCCCTTGGCCCATCACCGTCTGCGACGTACCGTCCCTCTGCGGCTACGTCGAGCTGGTAGATGGCGGTTCCGACAGCGGTGGCGCCTGGGATGTGCCATGACACGACACAACGCCAGTCGTTCCCCGGGCCCTGGTCGTTCCCCTGGGATCCCGCCCGGTAGCAGGACGCACTGGTGCGCAGCTGCTCCTCGGTCACGTCCGGCCGATGGAGCTCACGTAGCTGCAGGCGGTACAGGTGGGCGAACGACGTCGCCAGCGACTGCTCCACCTTGGGCTTCTCGATCCCAGAGCCAGTCGCGGGCGTCGCCACCGCGACGACCGCGATGCTGGCTCCGGCCAGGGCGGCCAGTGAGAGGGCGCCGACCATCAGCGAGCGGATACCGGACCCGTCGTAGGCAAGGTCGGCGAAGTCCCGGCGGACGAACAGGAGGTAGGCGAGTGTCGTCGCGACCACGACCCAGGCGATGCTGACCAACAGGCCGACGAGTAGTGGTCCGGTCTGCGCCGGGCTGGTGAACAGGCCGCGCCATGCGAGGAACGACTGACTCGGTAGGGCGAGGCGAACGGCGGCGGGCATGGGCAGTAGCTGCGCCGCCTGCAGCAGGAACGCGAGCAGCGCCGGCATCAGCAGGCCCATCGGCGACCGACCCAACACAACGGAGCCGAGCAAACCAACAGCCGCGTAGACGAAGGAGGCGGCCCCCACGCATGCCCAGGCGAGCAGCACCAACAGTGCGCTGTGTCCCGCGTCTATGCTCCCGCCGTCGAGCCCGACGAGTCCCTGGGCGCCGACCGTGGCGATGCCTCCGCCAATACTGGAGATGGCCAAGCCCGCCTCCATGACGACTATCACGGCGGTGCTGGCCAGCGACTTCGCGACGAAGATGCGGCGCGGCGAGCGGACCGCCATGACGAGGTGTCGCCACGTGCCCAGGCGGTCCTCCGCAGCGAACACGTCACCGGCGACGAGCGCTGTCAGTAGTGGAAGCGCCCAGCTGCACGAGAAGCTGAGTACCACCAGCGAGCCAGCCCAGCCGGTGGCGAACATCCAGCGTCCGAACACCGTGTCGCTGGGCAGCGAGCTTTGTTGGCTGGCGGCCGCGATGAAGACGGCTGGCCCGACCCAGCAGGCCACCAGGAGGATCCGGATCCGCCACTGGGAGAGCAGCTTGACCAATTCGAACCGGAAGCTGGAAACGAGGTCGGCGGGACGGGTGGCGGGACGGGTGGCGGGACGTGCGGCCACCGGCGCCTGCGCCAAGGCGGAGCTCACTAGGCGACCTCTCCTCTGGCCACGGAGTCCTCGGTGCCGGTCAGCACCAAGAACGCTGCCTCCAGCGGCGGCACCACGGGTCTCAGCTCGCGGACCGCCACGCCTGCGCCGACGAGCCGGACGATCAGCTCGTCCACGGCGCTGACCGGACCTCGGGCGATGATGGCGTCATCCTCGGACTCAACGGGGTGGTTCGCCGGCATCACCTCCAGTCCCGGGGTCTGCCAGGCGATCCGGCGGGCGTTGGCTCCATCCGAGGTGACGACCCGGTAGTCGAGACGCCCGCTTTCTGCCGCGAGCTTGCTGACCGAGCCGGAGAAGACCACCCTGCCGCTCGCCAAGATCGTGACCTCGGAGCACAAGGCGGAGAGGTCGTCCATGTGGTGGCTGGAGATCACGACTGCGGCACCCTGAGCAGCCAGGTCACTGAGCACCCGGTAGACATGGCGTTTGCCGGCCGGGTCCAGGCCGTTGGTCGGTTCGTCCAGCACCAGCAGCTGCGGCCTGGTCAGCAGAGCAGCCGCCAGACCGAGCCGCTGGCGCATACCCAGCGAGAAACCGCGGAGACGGCTGTCAGCGACATCCATCAGACCGACCTGCTCCAGGGCGTGGTCGACCTCGCGGGCCCGGTTGGCCCTATAGCCGCGGAGCGCGGCGAGGGCCGCGAGGTTCTGCCGCGCGGTCAACGACGGATAGAGCCCCGGTCCGTCGACGAACCCCGCCACACCCTCCGGCACCCCCAGCACACGGTTGACCGGCGCGCCCAAGATCTCGAGCGTGCCCTTGTCCGCGACGGAGAGCCCGAGCAGGAGTCCAAGCAGCGTGGTCTTCCCGGCCCCATTCGGGCCAACGAGACCGTGCACCTGGCCGCGGGGGATGTCGAGATCTACCCCGTCGAGCCCGACCACATCGGCAAAGTACTTCGTGATTCCACGCGACCGAACTGCGGGCGAACTCTCCACGGTGTCCTCTCTAATCGTCCACTAATCGTCCAAGCGAGAGCGAGGCTAGGCAGGCTGGAAGCTTTAAGAGCGGCTGGAATCTGTACCCGAGGTGAATAACGGGTGTCTCCGTCGCGACACCCTCACCTGTGGCGCCAGGCCTTTCGTGCCAACCTCAAGACGGGCCGCCAACGGTCGTGCGGGCGCGTTGGCCCTGCCCGGCTGGCTGGGGCGCGGTGGTCCTCGTCTCGCCGCGCTGAACGCGGGCGCACTCGGGTCGGGTTGCTGGCGTCCGTGTTCAGCGTCGGCCTGGTTGCGTGGTTCGGGCTGCAGGTCGCGCCGGCGGCGAGAACGACCACGAGGCGCGGCGTCATCGCCAACGCCATCGCCGTCCTCGCCAACGCCGTCATCACCTACAAGGTCATCCACAGCGGCGTGCGCGATGCGCCTTACGCAAAGCGCAGCGACCGCTGAGCCTCGATCCACGGTGAAATTCGTCTCGGCAGCGGGTCGTAACGGGCCAATACCCTTCTGACTCGACTATCCGAGTCGATGAGCGGTCGTCGATACCGCCTCTGGGCAGCATGGATGTCCGCGCGATGAGCCGGCTCGTTGTGCAAGCCAGCCAGGTCAAACAGATCCCGAGTTCCCAGCGATGGACCGCTAGGCCGGAGCCCAGTGCACCTCGAAGGATCACCGGCAATCTACCGACAAGCGGACTTCCGCTCATCGGCTACCCGGTCGTCCGCATCGCCGAAACGCGGCGGTAGGACGCGCCTCGCGGACCCATCGTGCGACCCTGGGTCGGCGGATGAAGTTCCGATTCGCGCTGGAGATCGCGACACCTCTGCCGGCAACCTCGACCAGCGCTGGCTCACTCGAGCACGTGGATGCCCCGTGCCGCGCACATGTCCTTGAGGACCTGCGGCCAGACCGTCACGCTGACCTCGCCGAGGTGGGCCTTGTGCAGCAGCAGCATCAGCGTCCGAGACTGGCCGATGCCACCACCGATCGACAGCGGCAGGGTGCCGTCCACGATCCCCCGGTGGTAGGGCAGGTCCAGCCAGTCCAGCTGCCCGGTCAGCTCAAGCTGCTGCCTCAGCGCCGCGGCGTCGACCCGGACACCCATCGAGCTCAGCTCGTGACGGCGCCGGGTCACCGGGTTCCACACCAAGATGTCGCCGTTGAGCCCGTGGCGGGTCTGCCCGTCGCCGGTGGTCGTCGGCGTGACCCAGTCGTCGTAGTCGGCGGCGCGCAGCTCGTGGGGGTACCCGTCATCGAGGGTCCACCCGATGCCGATGATGAACACCGCGGGGACCTCCTGGAGCAGCGCGGTCTCCCGCTGCTTGCGCGGCAGGTCGGGGTAGCGCGCCAGCAGGTCCTCGGCGTGGATGAAGGTGATCTCCTCCGGAAGGCCGGGGTAGCGCTCGTCGACGAGGGCCGGGAACTCCTGCTCCAGGTACGACTGGGCGCCGCGCAGCACCGACCAGATGCGGCGCACGGTCTCCTTCAGGGTCTCCAGCGTGCGATCCTCGGCGGTGATGGTGCGCTCCCAGTCCCACTGGTCGACGTACGCGCTGTGGTCGTGGTCGAGGAAGTAGTCCTTGCGCACCGCCCGCATGTCCGTGCATAGCCCGACACCCGGGCCCATCCCGAGCTGCCGCAGCGCCACGCGCTTCCACTTGGTGGCCGCCTGCACGACCTGGGCGTCGATGGGGTGGACCCCGTTGTCGTTGGCGATGCGGAACGACACCGGGGTGCGCGAGCCGTCCCGGTCCAGCATGTCGTTCACCCCCGACTCGGCGTCGACGATCAAGGGCACCTGCACCATCTCGAGACCGAGCTCGCGGCACAGGCCGTCCTCGATGTGGCGTCTGGCCCCGAAGATCGCGCGCTGGGTCTCGCGCGGGGTCAGCAGTGAGCGGTAGTCGTCGGGCAGGACCCGCTCGACCTCCTCGTAGGTCCCGATTCCCGGCCCCGCGAGGTCGGCGCGCTTGGCGCCGGCTACGTCCGTCATGACCCGTTGCCTCCTGTCGTCGTCCCGACCCGACGTCAGGGCCGGTCGTCGGCCCGGTCGCAACCAGGGACTGCCACCAGTCTCCTCTCCGACGATCCCCTGGGGAACAGGCGACGACGGGACGTGACCGACCAGACAGGGGTAAACGGGTGCGCAGAGCACGAAGGCGCCCGTGCGGCTCAGCGCGGCCCACCGTCTCGCGAACCCCAGACGGGCGAGATCGTCGCATCCTCGACCTGCAGGCCCGCTCCTGCGAACCTCGCAAGGACCACGTCGTCACCGAACGGGCTCATTTCCAGAGCGAACCCCGCGTCGAACTGGACGTGGACCTGCGGCGGTAGCTCGACGCGGGGCCGGGAGCCTGGGCCGAAGGTGGCTCCCGTCACCCCGCGCGCGGGGGACGACCGAAGCGGGCGAAGCTAGCCTGAGGATATGGCCAGCAAGAAGAAGTGGAGCGATTTCACCGACACCCAGAAGGCGGCCATCCTCCTAGCCGCGAGCGTCGAGCTGTCGCTGACGGCGACCGCCCTGGCCGACCTGGTCCGGCGGCCCCGTGAGCAGGTCCGTGGCCCGAAGGCGCTGTGGTTGCTCGGCTGCTTCGTCCAGCCGGTGGGACCCATCGCCTACCTTGCCTGCGGGCGGACCAAGACCTGAGGCCGCATGTTTGGGGAGCGCCGGATCTGCGGTGGTGAGCGAGGTTCCTCATCGGCGGCGGAATGACGCATGTCGTCCACCCGTGCGGATCAAGCAATAGCGGACGTTGCCTGCGTAGGCGGCTCACGCTGGTTCATGGCTAGCAGCGCTTCTGCCAGGTGGCGACGCGGTCTGCGTTTTGGCGCACTTCGGCGGCGACGGTCGGCCAGAGAGC
>DASVHT010000310.1:0-10158 GCA_036382455.1 Dermatophilaceae bacterium | reverse complement strand
CGAAACGGGGCAAGATCGCGAACATGATTCTGATCAGTGAGCGGCCGGCGGAGGTCGCCGACCGGGCCGTTCCTGGACATTGGGAGGGGGACTTAATCCTGGGGTCGAACTGCCGCTCAGCCATCGGGACGCTCGTGGAGCGGCAGACCCGGTACGTGATGCTGGTCCACCTGCCCGATGACCACAGCGCCACAGCTGTCCGTGATGGCCTGTTGGCGACCATCAAGACGCTGCCGGAGCACCTGCGGAAGTCGTTGACCTGGGATCAAGGTAGCGAACTGGCAAAGCACGCCGAGATCACCCTGGCTACGAAGATGGATATCTACTTCTGTGACCCCCACTCACCGTGGCAGCGAGGATCCAACGAGAACACGAATGGGTTGTTGCGCCAGTACTTTCCCAAGGGCACCGACCTGTCCGTGCACTCACCTGAGAGGCTGTTTGAGGTCGCGACCGAGCTCAACGCCCGACCTCGCAAGACGCTGGGTGGCATCACACCCGCAAAAGCCATGCAGCGTCTACTGTTTGACCCCGAAAGACCCATCGTTGCAACGACCGCTTGAATTCGCCGATCACTACTTGTACATTTTCGGCGACGGCACGACTTTGGGCCCGACAACCTCACCTGGCGGCTCGTATCCGAGCGGTGAGATCACGCACACGTACCCTCAGGCCGGCGTCTACAACACCCAGGTCGACATCACCTTCGGCGGCGAGTTCAGCGTGGCCGGCGGGGCATGGATCCCCATCCCCGACACCGTCGATGTCACCGGCCCCGTTCAACCCGTGACCGTCAAGACAGCGCACGCCCAGCTCGTCACCCGATAGGGCCCAGCCGCTCAGGTCGAAGAGAACGTCCTTCGATAGTCCTGCGGAGCCACACCGACGACCCTCCGGAAGTGGTGACGCAATAAGGCCGCTGTGCCGAATCCGCTTCTCGTTGCTACGGACTCAACGCCCAGATCGGTCTCTTCCAACAGAGTCCGAGCATGCAGCACTCGTTGCATCGACAACCATTTGTGCGGCGTCGTCCCCGTCTCGGCCACGAACCTGCGAGCGAATGTCCGCTCCGACATGGCAGAGCGCCGCGCCAACGACGAGACCGGGTGCTCCACGGTGATGTTCTCCAACATCCAGGTCAGCACCGGGGTCAGGCTCTCGGCCGAGCATCCCGGCACCGGCAGCTCGACATACTGCCTCTGCCCACCATCACGCTGTGGCGGCACCACCATCCGGCGTGCGATACGCGTCGCCACCGCACTGCCCAGCTCACGTCGCACCAGGTGCAGACATGCGTCGATACCGGCGGCAGTACCGGCGCTGGTGATGAGGTTGCCGTCGTCGACGAAGAGCACGTCCGGGTCGATCTTGGCGTCCGGGTAGAGCCGTGCCAGATCCTTGACGTAACGCCAGTGCGTCGTGCAGCGCCGCCCGTCCAACAGCCCGGCCGCACCCAGGACGAACGCTCCCGAGCAGACCGACAACATCGTCGCCCCTCGGGCCGCAGCCTGGCGCAGGGCCTCCAGGACCTCAGGCGGATGGTCCCCACGGATTCGGGTCGCCGGGATTGCCACGAGGTCTGCCCCGAGCAGCCCTTCGAGTCCGTACGGCGCGATCACCTTGGTGCCGTTCATTGCCGACAGCGGCTTGCCCGGCTCCAGCGCGCATACGCGGAAGTCAAGCTTCGGCACCCCTTCGTCACTCCGGTCGATGCCGAACACCTCTGCGAGCACACCGAACTCGAACAAGGCCACGTCATCGAACAGCACGGCCGCGACAGTCTTCAGCATGCCAACCAGTATGGCAGAAAGTTGTCGTACCCCGTCAGGAATGCCACTCGTGGCTTGATATAGCCGGGCGCATAGTTACTGCCATGACCACTTTCCTGCTCATCCTCATGGCCCTCTCGCTGATCGCGGCACTTGAGCGCACGAACCGTGGTCAGTCGCTCCGAGCGCCCGGCCTCAACGGCTCACAGGACCGCGACGACCGCGACTGGGCCCGCATCAAGCTCGACCTGCTGGCCCTCGGCGACCAGAAGCACTGGACCACCACCCACCCCCACGGTCCTCGCCCTGCCTGAAGCACGACCGGCAGGACACCTTGCTCAGGTCAGGGCCCTGCTTAGGCCAGGACGCCCGATCCGATCAGGGCATTGCCGGGATCAGCAACGACTGACCCGCGTGCACCTGGGACGTGTTCAGACCGTTGGCGAACTGGATCCGCGCCACGCCCTCGTTGATCGGCAGGCCAGGAAGCTGGGCTGCCGCCACCTCGGAAAGAGTCTGGCCGGCTGAGACCGTGGTGGCATGGTCAATCTGCGGGGCGGAAGCCATGACCGAGGTCGCGAGCAGAACGCCCAGCGTCAACGCAGCAGCCACAACCGTGAGCGTAATGACCAGCCGTCCGCGCCGGCTGATCCGTGTCGCCAATTGCGCTGGCTTCACTGCGCGCTCGCCGGGGAGCACCAGGCGGAGCTGCGGGCGTGCGATCCGTGACGGCATACGCCCGGGGGTGGGCGCGAGCTCCCAGTCGACTGCAGCTGACATGGCATCCTCCATCGTGGTGCGGATCGCGGCGCCGACCGAACGTCTGTCCGATAGAACGTCTGTACTATGTGTAACACGCGCAGCCGACAATGTCGAGACACGCGTCGAACAGGTGTTTGAAACTCGTGTCCGAACGGCATACGCTGACTGCATGTCGATAAGACAAACAGGCACCTCTGACAACGGGTGCCCGCAGGCACGAACAGAGGGGCGACACCATGGCTGAGATCCACGAGCTGCCCGACCGTGACACCGGCGACGGGCTGACCACGCGCCAGCGCCGGGTGCTCGAGGTGATCCGCAACTCCGTCGACCGTCGCGGCTATCCCCCGAGCCTTCGTGAGATCGGCGCAGCTGTCGGGCTGCAGAGTCCCAGCAGCGTCTCCCACCAGCTCTCGGCTCTCGAGCGCAAGGGCTACCTGCGCAAGGACCCCAACCGTCCCCGCGCGATCGAGGTCCTCTCCCCCACCAACTCGGACGCGCGCGGCTACCGCCAGTCCCACGACGACGCGATCGACGAGACCGGCAGCGGCGACTCCCGTCCCACCCCCGCCTACGTCCCCGTGCTCGGTCAGATCGCGGCCGGCGTCCCGATCACCGCCGAGGAGGTCGTGGACGACGTCTTCGCTCTGCCTCGCCAGATCGTCGGCGACGGCGAGCTGTTCCTGCTCAAGGTTGTCGGCGACTCGATGATCGACGCGGCCATCTGCGACGGGGACTGGGTCGTCGTGCGCCAGCAGCCCACCGCCGAGAATGGCGACATCGTCGCGGCGATGCTCGACAACGAGGCAACCGTCAAGACGTTCAAGCGCAAGGGCGCCCACGTGTGGCTCATTCCGCACAACGAGGCGTTCTCGCCCATCGACGGCGACCACGCCACCATCCTGGGCAAGGTCACCGCGGTTCTGCGCAAGGTCTGATTTCCGGCGCGCGGGCCGACCCTTTGCTCATCTCAAACCGCTTTCGGTGCCCTGAATCGGCCCACAAACCGGCCTGAACTGAGCAACCCCACGCCCCGAGCCCGACTGAACCTGAAATGTGCGACTACGCCGACTACGCCGACTACGCGCGCAGATCCTGCACGATCCGGCGCAACGTGACGCCCAACGGCGCGTCGATCCGGATCGTTGCCTGGTCGTCGCCGCGGCTCGGCCCAAGCGTCACGATCGCCACCGGTATGCCGTTCTCAGTCGCCCGTCGCACGAACCGGTACCCGCTCATCACCCGCAACGAGGAGCCCAGAACAACAAGCGCGGACGACCCATCGACGTGCGAGAAGCCTTGCTCGACAAGGGATTTGGGCACGGACTCACCGAAGAAGACGACGTCGGGCTTGACCAGGTCCGACTGACAGACCAGACATCGCGGCGGATGAAAGCCGGCCACGGCCTCGTCCGGCAGCGCCACGTCGCCGTCGGGGCGGAGCTCCCCCACGACGCCCTCGAACTGCGGGTTGGCCTCACGCAACCGCCCATCGAGCTCGGACCTCTGCGTGGTCTCGCCACAGTTGAGGCACCTGGCCAGATCGAGGTTGCCGTGCAGCTCGAGCACATCACGCGCCCCGGCCACCTGGTGCAACCCATCGACGTTCTGGGTGATGATCGCCCGAACCAGGCCCAGGTGTTGAAGATCCGCGACCGCCCGGTGTCCGTCGTTGGGTCCGGCACTGGCAAACCGTCGCCACCCCACGAAGCTGCGCGCCCAGTAGCGTTGCCGATTCGCCGGCGAGGCAACGAACTCGCCATACGTCATCGGCGTTACCCGCCGCTTGCCGTCCGGCCCCCGGTAGTCCGGGATCCCCGACTCCGTGGACAGGCCAGCACCGCTCAGTAACGTGACGTTCCCGCCGCGCAGGAGATCAACCAGCCGCTCGTATGCCGCCCGGTCCGGCGCGGTCGTCAACGCTGCCTCCACGTCAGTCAGTATGCGACGGTCCGTTTCCGCCGGAGTTTGGCGGACCCCCCAACACCCGGCACTTCTGCCGACCAAACGCGGCACCTGGCCCTGCCCATCGCCGGCCCGGGGCCGCCCTCCGACCAGACGCGGCACCTGAACCGGCCCACCGCCATGCCCGGCACTTCTTCCGACCAAACGCGGCACCTGGCCCGGCCCACCGCCATACCGGGGCCGTCTTCCGGCCAAACGCGGCACCTGGCCCGGCCCACCGCCATACCGGTGCCGTCTTCCGGCCAAACGAGGCAGTGGTCAGACGGATCGGCCGGGAAAGTGACTGCGCCACTCATCGCGAAACCTTGTCGGCACACTCTGAGAGCCTCGCGATCGCATGGCGTCGGCAATGCGCTCGAGCGTCCGCTGCGGTTCCACATAGATGCCATTGGACCGGACGACGATCAGTCGCCAGCCATCGCCATCCAGATCCTCGCGGCGATCGATGTCGTGGCCCCACTGATCGTCGTTCTCGGCGTGTTGTCGGCCGTCGTACTCGATGATGAGCATCAGTCCGGGATAACAGAGGTCGAACCGCTTCTCCCAGTTACCGGCCCCGTCCCGGACGATCCGGTTGACCTGCGGTTCGGGAAGGCCCGCCAGCACGATCAACATCCGAAGGCGGGATTCCATCGGAGAGTCCACTCCGTTGCGCACGAAACGGACGGCCCTCTGCGCAGGACGCGACCCCCAACCGCCCCAAGCTTTCACCGCATCCACAAGCCGTTCGACCGTTGTGCGCTTGGCCCGCACGAGCGAGTCGCCGAGGACGACGAGGTCCACCAGGGACAGGACACAGGCGAGGTCGATGAACGTCTGCTCAGGACTCGAGACCCGGATGCCCCGGAACTTGACGACGCCCGCGTGGCGGCTGAGCCGATGACAACCCACGCCCCGACGCTCGCTCCGTAGTCCCGGTTGCGGGCAGCTGAGGTGGGTCAGCGGCTGGCTCGGCACGATGGCGCCCCACAGCTCTGCGGCCGTGAAGTGGCTGACCTGCGAACCGGGCGGGCAGACCGTCAGGATCGCCTTCGCCCTGACCGCCGGCGTGACGATTACTTGGGCGGACACGTACAGGTTGTAGAAGAGGCGCTGGTAACGACCAGACCTGAGCTGCCTGGCCGAGATGCCGGCCGATTGCGCCTCGGCTCGGCTGAACGGATCCTGGTCGTTGAACGGCGGCCGGTCGTGGGCTTGCATGACACGAGGGTGCCCTGTTCGGCGGGATGACCACGCTGGATATCCACAGGCAACTGTTCGCCCCGGCACTTCTTCCGACCAAACACGGCACCTGGCCCTCCCCACCGCCATACCCGGCACTTCTTCCGACCAAACGCGGCACCTGACCGGGCCTGCCCGCCGTGCCCGGCACTTCTGCCGACCTAACGCGGCACCTGGCCCGCGCCAGGGCTCTGGCAGCGAGTTCCCAGATCACGCTAGAGCGAGAGACATAGTCAAGGGATAACTTATCGTTATACGATGACGGCATGATCGATGCAGCCGGGCTGCGCGTGATGCGCGCGATCGCCGACGAAGGAAGCTTCACGGGAGCGGCCGTCTCACTGGGCTACTCCCAACCCGCGATCTCGCAGATGGTGCGCCGACTCGAGCAGCGCAGCGGGACCGTCCTCGTCGAGCGGGTCGGGCGCAATGTGCGGCTGACGGAAGCCGGCCAGGTGCTCGCGCGCCACGCCGTAGGAGTGCTTTCCGCGCTCGCTGCTGCCGAAGAAGAAGTCGCCGCGATCGCCGGGCTGCGCGCCGGACGGGTCAGGCTGATGGCCTTTCCCTCATCCTCGGCGACGATGGTTCCCCGCGCACTGGCCCTGGTCAAGGAGAGATTCCCGGAGATCAAGGTCACTTTCACCGAGGCCGAGCCACCGGAGTCCCTGGCAGCGTTGCGTGCTGGCGAATGCGACCTGGCCGTGGCCTTTGCCTACGAGGGCACGGATCTTGGGCGCGGCGAGGAGGACCTCGACATGTTCATCACGCACAAGCTGCTCGACGATGAGGTCCGCCTGGCACTGCCCAAGAGCCACCCGATGGCCGGCGCCGAGGTCGCCGACCTGTCCCTGCTGGGCGACGAGTCGTGGATCGCCGGCTGTCCGCGCTGTCGTGGTCACCTCCTGCAGATGTGTCACAAGTCAGGGTTCACGCCCAACGTGTCGTTCGAGACCGAGGACTATGTGGCGGTGCTGGGCCTGGTCGCCGAAGGCTTGGGGGTGGCACTGATCCCCGACCTGATCCTGCGTAGCGCCAACCACCCCGACGTCGTCACCCTGCCGATATCACCAGCCTCTCGCCGTGGGATCTATGCGGTCACCACATCCGACCTGCAACGGGTTCCGGCTGTGAAGGCGACGTTGGACGCCTTGTGTGAAGCGGCCACCGCAAGACCTCGGGTCATGGTCCGCGGCTGACCAAGCCCAATTCTCGCGGCCCAAACCTGGGCCCGAACTTGACCCAAAGTATCGACCCGCGGCATGGATGAGTTAGTACTGGTGGCTGATAACAAGCAGCCTGCCTTCTGCCAGCATGCGAAGCACCGGCATGGCCCCGATCTTCAAGGGCCGCCAACCGAAGTTCCACGTAGCTAACGACACCCTCAAAGGAGACAGACATCATGACCCAGAGCGAAGCGCGCAACATCGACGCTGCGGACGAGACCCGGAAGTTCCAGGCGAACGGTCACCTCGACGTGGTCACCTTGGGGAACTTCACCTTGGGCAGGGGGAACTTCCAACCGGGCTGGCAATGGTCCAAGGACGTCAAGCCGATCGCTGGAACCGGGTCGTGCATGACACGGCATACGGGCATCTGCGTGTCGGGGCAGATGACTGTGCGCTCGGACGACGGCACCGAGCTGACCATCGGGGCAGGGGACGTGTTCGTTCTGGAGCCAGGGCATGACGCCTGGACGGTGGGCGAGCAACCCTGCATCTTGTTCGACACGGGAGTCGCGGCATACGCCAAACCAGCGTCCTGACCCCCGCCGCACCTGACCTGGCCGCACCTGACCTGGCTACGCCTGACCTGGCCGAGACGTCCCGAATCCGCCGAACCTGGCTTGCTCAACAGGAGTGCTCAACACTACGTGTCAATGACCTCGATCCGAGACGAGGACGGTCCCGTCGCCGTCCCGTGAGACAGCAATGTCACCATGCTCGTCGGTCCTGAACACTCGGTACCCTGCGGCCTGCAACAGGTGCAGGGTCCCGGGGGCAGGATGGCCATAGGTGTTCCCGGCTCCGACACTGATCAATGCCACCGGTGCCCGCACCTCCGTCAGCAGGGTCGGGTCCTGGAGCTGCGAGCCATGGTGGGCCACCTTGAGCACGTCATAACCACCCGCCCCCTCGTATGCCGGATCCCGTCTCAGCGCCAGCAGCACCTCGTGTGCAGCGCCGCTCTCGACATCGCCCAGCATCAGGACCCGCAGCCCGCCGACATCCACGGACATGACGACGCTGGCGTTGTTCGGCACCGATCCCTCATGCATCACCCGGGCAGGCCAGATCACGTCGACGTGGACCGACCCCCAACGGAGCTGGTCCCCGGGATACAGCGGTTGCACAGGGATCTCCGCGGCGAGCGCCCAACCCTGCACCTCACGAACCTGGAAAGCAGGGTCCGGCACGGGTGAGGTGAGAATCTGGCGAACAATGCGACCGTGCAGGACGCCCGGCAAACCATCGACGTGGTCGGCGTGAAAGTGAGTCAGGACAACGGCATCCACCACGTCCACGTGAAGTCGGCTCAGGCACCCGTCGATGAGAGCGGGGTCAGGCCCGGCATCGACGACGACCGCGTGACCCGGGCCGCTGGCCAGGACCAACCCGTCACCCTGACCGACGTCGCAGGCCACGATCCGCCAGTTCGGTAACGGCCACACGAGGGGGCTGGTCGGCCAGGCCGATGCGAGGGTCAGCAGTGCGAGAGCGGCCACCGCATAGGGGTGGCCTCGGATCGTGACCATGAGCCACGGGCCCATGAAGAGCAGGCCAACGCTCAGGAACGCCAAGAGAAACGCGCCGGGCGCACCGTCCGGCCAGGGCAGCGTGCCCATCGGAACGTCAGCGCATGCCCTGGCGATCCAGGCGATTCCAAGGGTGGGCAACGCGGCCAGCCAGCCGAGCATGACCGCTAGCGGATGAGAGATCAGCGCGACCAGGGCGACGGACACTCCCAGCACCGTGGCGGGCGCCACGAGTGGGGCAGCGAGCAGGTTGGCGACGATACCGATCACGGTGACCGAGCCCTGCAGGAGCACCACGACCGGACCACACATCGCCTGTGCCGCAACGGGTATCGCGATGGCGACGCCGAGTCCCTTGAAACGCGAGGGCAGGAATCGCGCGAACCATTGACCCCACGGACGGGCGAACAGCAACAGGCCGAGCGTGGCCAGTGTGGACAGGGCGAACCCGAACGATCTTGACAGCCAAGGGTCGATGCACAGAAGGACCAGAACAGCTCCGGACAGAGCGGGAACACCCATCCGGCGTCGGGACGCGCTCAGCCCCAATAAACCGATGACACCCATGACCGCGGCTCGCAGGACGCTTGGCTCAGGCCTGGCCAGGATGACGAAGCCGGCCAACACGAGAAGTGCCACCGGGGGACGCCAACGACGCCGCACACCGACAAGTCGACACAACCCCATTGCAGCTGCCAGCACCACCGCGACGTTGCTGCCGGAGACGGCTGAGAGGTGCGTCATACCGGTCGTCAACATCGCGGCCGTGAGCGACGCCGGGGTCCGGCTGGTGTCTCCGATCACGAGACCTGGCAATAGACCTCGAGCGTCGACCGGCAGACCCGACACCGCGTCCCGGAGCCCCGAACGAACGTGCTCGGCAACGTCGGCGATCAAGCCGGGCTCGCCCACCGAATGGGGCGCCCCTGAGGGATTGAAGACCGCCACCACGTCATCACCGGGATCCGCGACGTCGAACCGCCCGGTGGCTCGGACCGTCTCCCGCCACCGCACGTTGGCCCAGCTCTTGTCGCCGAACACCATGACCGGCGTTGAGGACTCGGAGCGTTGGCCTCGGCCCACGACCGTGCGAACCGACACCTTGACGATGACGAGCGCGACGGGCCGAATCCCTTTGGTTTGAATCACCCGCGGGTCCGAGACAACCACGCCCTCCACCGTCGCCGAGGCCCGTTGGACCGCCAGGCCGGGAACCAGGCCGGCTTCGCGGACAGTGGAGTGGGCCGCTGTGGCGACGAGGCATAGAGCCGTGGCCATGAGGGTGACTGCGGTGCCGTTGACCCAGGATCGTTGGCGCCACCGCGGGTGCCCGAGCAATGCGCCCGCCCCGGCAAGACCTGCGGCACAGAGGGTCAGGACGAGAGGCTGCAGCGACAGCATCGCGGCAACGCTGATCCATGCGAGCATCGCCGGGACGAGGAGCCGAGCATCCAGCCCGGGTTGGTCCGTGGCACCTCGGCGATCTGCTGGCCCGGCACTCCCGTGTGCACCGGCTGACCTGACGATGCCACGCCGACCAGCCGGACGGGCGCCCACTTCAGACCGTGACCTTGGGCCCGATCTGGGCCATCAGCTTGTCTCCGATACCGCTGACTTCGCCAAGCTCGTTGACCGAGGTGAACCGGCCGTGCTGCGTGCGCCAGTCCAGGATTCGCTGCGCGATGACAG
>DASVHT010000309.1:0-10525 GCA_036382455.1 Dermatophilaceae bacterium | reverse complement strand
GCGATGATCGTGGCCCGCCAGGAGTCCAGGTGCCCGGTACTCATCGCGGCCAGGGTCGCCGGCAGCTTGGCGGCCAGTGCGGCGGCAGCCTCGACCTTGCGTCCGGCTGCGACGAACCCCATCGAGAGCATCGACCCGAGGCAGTCCGCCGCGAACTCACTGACATGGCCCAGGCCATGGTCCACATCGACCCAGGCCCCCGAGGCGTCCTGCTCCTGGTCCCAGCCGGCGTACTGCGCCACCCGAAGCGCCTGCACCGCCGAGGCCGCGTTGATCACCTGCTGCGCGCCATCCACCTCGCCGGCCAGGTCCACCGACGCAATGAGCTCGGCCCCGGCTTGGGCGTCCTCGAACGCCTCACATGTATCTCAATGTCACCGTAGCGTGAGTGCCTGCGACAACTTGTCGATCATGTGTCCTGCATCTCTGCTTGAGTGCAGTTGAGGCTCAGCCGCCGATCACATCCTTCAGGGGTGAGGGTCGGTATCGACGGCTTGCTGGAGGAGTCGGTAGAAGAGCATTCCTCGGGCGCGCGAGCGCTCCCGACAAGCCTGATCATCAGGAAACCAGGACCGAAACTCCTGGTAGGTCCTCGGGTAGTCGATCCCGCCTACTGGGTGAGCGCTCGGCGGCATTCCCGAACCCTACTGCACTCAAGCAGAGATGCAGGTCATGTGTTCTAGTATACGCGACCCGACCGACAAGCAGAAGACCTATCCACAATGAAAGTGAATGCAGCACAAGGATATTCAAGGGGTGGGGCACCGCTGGCGTTCGGTGATGCGACCCCTGGACTTCCTACAAGCTTCCCAAGAAGAGGGAGGCGATCATCGCCAGCTCGGCGCCAGCGGGGGATTGGAAGTATCATCTGGGCCGCCATTGTTGACGTCGTATTTTCGCTAGTGTCTTGTCTGGTGACAGGTCATGCTGGTGGACATGCATGAGGACGTGGAAGCCTGCTCGCGCGCCGTACGGTCCAGGGACGCACGCTTCGACGGATGGTTCTTCTGCGCCGTCGTGACGACGCGCATCTACTGTCGACCGAGCTGTCCCGCCCGGCCACACCTGAAGAACCTTCGCTTCTACCCCAGCGCCGCCGCGGCTCAGCAGGCGGGGTTTCGGGCCTGCAAACGCTGCCGGCCCGATGCAAGTCCCGGGTCGCCGGAGTGGAACCTGCGCTCGGACCTGATCGCGCGCGCCATGCGGCTCATCGCGGATGGTGTCGTTGACCGTGAGGGCGTGACCGGACTGGCCAGCCGACTCGGCTACAGCGTTCGCCAGATCCAACGACAGCTCACCGCCGAGGTCGGGGCCGGTCCACTTGCTCTGGCTCGAGCCCAAAGGGCCCAAACCGCAAGGGTTCTCATCGAGACGAGCACCCTCTCGGTCAGTGATGTCGCCTTCGCGGCCGGGTTTGCCAGCATTCGCACCTTCAACGACACGATCCAGGAGGTCTTCGCCCTGTCGCCGACGGAGCTTCGCGCTCACGCCGCGAGCAGGGGAGGTCAACGCGGGAACAGAGGTGTGCCAGAGCTCGCTTCGGCGACTCCAGGCTGGCTGACGCTCCGACTTCCGTTCCGGAGGCCGTTCTGCCCGGACAACCTGTTCGGTCACCTGGCGGCGACCGCCGTTCCGGGGGTGGAGGAATGGCTGGCTGGCGCCTACCGAAGAACGATGCGCCTCCCACACGGACACGTCGTCGTTGCACTCAAGCCGAGGGCTGACCACATCGCCTGTCAGATCGCGCTCAGCGACCAGCGCGACCTGGCAAGGGCCATCAGCCGATGCCGGTGGATGCTCGACCTCGACGCCGACCCGGTTGCCATTGACGCTGTGCTGTCCCAAGACCAGCTGATGGCGACCCTTGTGTCGAGCAACCCCGGTCGCCGCGTGCCGAGGACGGTGGACTCGGCCGAGTTTGCGGTCAGGGCTGTTCTGGGGCAACAGGTTTCGACAGTGGCAGCCCGGACCCACGCGGGGCGACTTGTCCGCTCATACGGCGATCTCGTTCCAGACCCTCAAGGTGGTCTGACCCACCTTTTCCCCACAACACAGGTCCTCGCCGCGATGGATCCCTCCGATCTGGCCATGCCGCAGTCACGGCGGCGCACCCTGATGGGCCTGGTTGACGCGCTGGCGCACGGACGGCTCGACCTGGACGTTGGTGCCGACTGGCGAGAGGCGAGAGCTCGGCTGAATACCCTGGACGGCTTCGGGCCTTGGACGGTCGAGAGCATCGCGATGCGTGCCCTCGGCGATCCGGATGCCTTCGTTGCCGGCGACCTTGGCGTCAAGCTCGCCACCGCGCGGCTCGGGATTCCGTCAACTGCCAAAGCGCTCATCGAGCACTCACAACTTTGGCGCCCGTGGCGTTCCTATGCGGTGCAGTACCTCTGGGCCGCCGGTGACCACCCGATCAACCACATGCCCGACGAGGAGGCAGCGTGACGCGCACGCACACCGTGATCGACAGCATGCTCGGTCCCCTGACCATCGTGGCCGAGGGGGGCCAGATCCGTTGTCTCTACATGGATCTGCAGCGGCACCGACCCGACGACCGCGAGCTCGGCGAGCCCGCCCGGCGTGGTCGTGACGCAGAACCCTTCAAAGCCGCCGCAGACCAGCTTGACGCCTACTTCGCAGGTGAGCGCACGACCTTCGACCTTCCGCTGGCCCCGCTTGGATCCGAGTTCCAGCAACGGGTGTGGGCTGCGTTGCTTGAGATTCCCTACGGCGCCACTGAGTCCTATGGTGACTTGGCCCAACGCATCGGATCGCCCGGTGCCGCTCGTGCGGTCGGACTGGCGAACGGGAAGAACCCCATCGGCATCGTCATCCCCTGCCACCGTGTCGTCGGCTCCAACGGCAGTCTCACCGGCTATGGCGGAGGTCTCAACCGCAAGCGGCAGCTGTTGGACCTTGAGCGGGCGGTGAGCGGCGCGGCGCTCTTCTGAGCACGTGGCTTTCACAGGGCCCTGGCGGCCGCTCGCCGGGATCGCGAAACTACCGGTCTGGGCCAACACGTCGGCTGGGTAGTCTTGCCGGGTGACCGAGACCCCCGCACCCGAGAGCGACCTGCCGGAGCAGATGCGCGTCCGCCGGGAAAAGCGGGCACGTCTGCTGCGCCAGGGCCGTGAACCGTATCCCGTGGGCGTGCCTCGCACGCACACGCTCAGCCAGGTGCGGGAGGCATACGGTCATCTGGACACTGCCGAGGAGACCCAGGACGTCGTGGGCGTCGCCGGTCGTGTGGTCTTCATCCGCAACTCCGGCAAGCTCGCCTTCGCGACCCTGCAGGAGGGCAACGGCACCCGCCTTCAGGTGATGCTCAGCCTGGCAGAGGTTGGTGAGCAACCGCTGGCCGCCTGGAAGGCCGACGTTGACCTTGGCGACTTCGTCTACGTGCACGGCAGGGTCATCTCGAGCAGGCGTGGGGAGCTGTCCGTACTGGCCGACGAATGGGCGATGGCGAGCAAGGCCCTACGACCACTTCCGACCATGCACAGCGAGCTGTCCGAGGAGTCACGTGTTCGCCAGCGCTATGCCGACCTGATCGTGCGCCAGGAGGCGCGTGACATGGTCCGTAACCGCGCCGCCATCGTTCGGGCGGTCCGCGACACCTTGCACAGCCGCGGGTTCATCGAGATCGATACACCCGTGCTGCAGCTCGTCCACGGTGGCGCCACGGCCCGCCCCTTTCCGACCCATCTCAATGCTTTCGATATCGACATGTCGCTGCGCATCGCGTTGGAGCTGTATCTGAAACGAGCAGTTGTCGGCGGTGTGGACAAGGTGTTCGAAATGGGCCGAATCTTCCGCAACGAAGGTGTCGACTCCACGCACAGCCCGGAATTCACGATGCTCGAGGCGTATGAAGCCTTCGGCGACCAGCACACCATGGCTGATCTGATGCAGGGGGTCGTCCTCGCGGCGGCCGATGCCTTTGGTTCCCGGGTCATCGAGACAACGGCCGGGGCGATTAACCTCGATGGTGAATGGCGCTGGTTGCCCGTCTACCAGGGTCTTTCCGAGGCGGTGGGCGAGGACGTCACGCCGGACACGGATGCCCCCACCCTGCGAGCGATCGCGAGTCGTCTCGAGATTCCGGTGCACCCTGACTGGGAGGCGGAGAAGCTGGTCGTCGAGCTGTTCGGGGAGATCGTCGAGCCGAGCCTGTTGCAGCCGACGTTCGTCTGCGACTTCCCGCCCTCCGCCCAACCGCTGGCCCGACCGCATCGCAAGGATCCCAGGTTGATCGAGGCATGGGACCTGATCATCGGTGGCACCGAACGCGGAACAGCGTTCTCGGAGCTGGTCGACCCGGTGATCCAGCGGGAGCGACTCACCGCGCAGTCCCTGCGAGCGGCTGCAGGTGACGTCGAGGCCATGCAGCTCGACGAGGACTTCCTGCGTGCCCTGGAGTACGGTGCGCCGCCGATGGGTGGCCTCGGTCTTGGCATCGACCGCCTGGTCATGCTGTTCACGGGTGCAGGTATCCGTGAAACCATTCTGTTCCCGTTGCTGAAACCGGAGTGAGCATGAGCCTGCATTCCGTTCTGATCGCTCTTGGCGCACTGCTGCCGAGCGCCGGCGTCGCCTTCTTGTTCTATCTGGTCATCAAGGCAATGCTCGAGGGTGACCGCAATGAGCGTTTGGCGCATTCCAAGTGGGAAGCCGATCAACAGCGTTCGGCTTCATCAGCAGGACAATCCAAGAATGTCGGCGACAGGGATTCCGTATCATAAGAGTCTTCGCGTATGGTGGGATGCGTAATAGCCGGTGAACACAGATCAGCGGCTCATAACGTTCCTCATTCGGGAGTATTCATGGCGCAAAGGGTCCAAGTTCTGCTGGTTGACGACATCAGTGGCGCGGAGGCGGCCGAGAGCGTGTCTTTCTCGCTCGACGGCGTGTCCTACACCATCGACCTCACCGCGGCCAACGCCAAGAAGCTGCGCGACGACTTCGCGACGTGGGTGGGTCATGCCCGTCGCGCCGGCGGCCGCAAGAGCTCGCGCCGCGCCACCACTGCTGGTGGGGGGCGCCGGGGGGACCTGAGCGCCGTCCGCGAGTGGGCTCGCAACAACGGCCACAAGGTCAGCGACCGGGGCCGCATCTCGGCTGGCGTCCTGGCGGCCTATGACAAGGCCAACGGCTGACCCAGCCCCTACACGACATCGTCCTGGGTCCGGGGCGAGCGGGATATGGCGAAGAGGTCGCCATCGCCTGCCACTCGGGCCAGGACGTCGTCCATGTCCAGCTGCCTCAACGCGTCCGGCCGATCGGCGCCGAGCTCGACCTCGGCCCACCGTCGCGGCGCGGCGACAAGGGGGGCGTCCCTGCCGCGCAACGAGTACGGCGTGATGGTGGTCTTCGAAGCGGCGTTCTGGCTCCAGTCCAACAACACCTTGCCGGGGCGCAGCGACCTGGTCATCTTCCACACCACGAGCTGGGGTCGCATCCTCGTCAGATCCTGAGCGATCGTCCGGGCGATATCGCGGATCGCGTCGGAGTCCTGTTCGCCGGGTAGGTCCGCATACAGCTGTATTCCCTTGCTGCCGCTTGTCACTGGCACAGTCGTGAGCCCGATGCGTTCAAGCCGGTCGCGCACCAGCAGCGCGAGCTGCGCGCACTCGTGCAACCCGGCTGGTGTTCCCGGGTCGAGGTCGATCACCAGGCGATCGGGGTTGCGCGGCTGCCCTTCGGCATCGAATCGCCATTGGGGGACGTGAAGCTCCAGCGACGCGAGGTTTGCGAGGTACATCAGCGCCGCGGTGCTGTCGACCACGGGATAGCGGATGGTGTCACTGCCGCTGTCCGAGCGCGAGCCGGTGGTGGGCATGGCGACGGAACGCATCCAGGATGGCGCGCCCGGCGGCAGGTTCTTCTCGAAGAACGAGGGTCCATCCGTGCCGTGCGGCCAGCGCACCCGGGTCACCGGCCGGTCGGCGAGGTGTGGGAGGAGGAACGGGGCCACCCTGGCGTAGTAGTTGAGCACCTCACCCTTGGTGGTCTCGGTCGCTGGGTACATGACCTTGTCCAGGTTGCTCAGCTGGAGACGACGGCCATCAACAAGGACGGAGACCACGTCGGTTGTCTTGTCCGGCAAGAGAGCTCACTCCTCTTCGAGCAGGTCGCCGGGCGACAGGTCAGGCCTCAGACCGCGGTATGCCGGTTGCCTCAGCCTGCCTTGGGCGGACAGTCCGAGCGACTGCACCTCCACGACGAGCTCCGGTCGAACCCAGACCGTGCCCTCGGCGTCCACCCTGGGGAGCTCGTCGGAGAACGGTGAGGTGTCGATCCTTCGCGGGCGCAACACATCCAGGACCGCCTCCTGTGCCTTGCCGGCCAGACCGCTGCCAACACGACCCAGGTAGGTGAGCCCGTTCGGCCCGGATCGACCGACGAGCAAAGCCCCGAGTCGCGACGAGCCGCCGGCCTCGAACCGCCATCCCCCAATGACCACCGAGATCGACCCCCGATGCGGGAACTTCAGCCAGTCAGCGCTGCGACGTCCTGGGCTGTATCTCGACGAGAGTCGTTTGCTGACAACGCCTTCGAGTCCTTGTTCCAGGGTCGCGGCGCGCAGCAGGTCCCCGTCATCGTACGTCGGCGGCACCTGGACGTTGGGACCCGCAAGACCGATCTGTTCCAGGCTCGCCCGGCGTTCGGTGAGCGGGCGGGAGGTGAGGTCGACGCCATACAGGCGCAGCAGGTCGAACGCCATGAAGGTGACCGGCCGGGCGATGGCTAGTCTGCGCGCCTTTGTGGCATTACTGACGTGCATGCGCTCAGCGAGCGCCGAGAACGAGGGCAGCCCACCCTCGAGCGCGACGACCTCGCCATCGAGCAGCATGTTGTCCGGCATCCCGGGGCCCACCAGGGCGCTCAGCTCGGGGAAGCTCGCGGTGACGTCGTTCCCGTTGCGGGACAACAGCTTCACGTGGCCATCTTCGACATCGACCAACACGCGCATACCGTCCCATTTGATCTCATGTGCCCACTCCGGACCGCGTGGGATCGCGGTTCCCGCACTAGCCAGCATGGGGCGCATGGGTCCATCCTGACGCACAGGACACGTACGGGTCCGCAAACACAATGTCGGCAACACGCCGATCCGAGACGAACTGATCCGCGACGAGCTGGGGAGTGATCTGATCATGCGTGCCATCTGGAAGGGCGCCGTTTCCTTCGGCCTGGTCAACGTCCCGGTGCGGCTGTACTCGGCCACGGAGAACCACGACGTGCAGTTCCGGCAGGTGCATCGCGAGGATGGCGGAAGGATCAAGTACCAGCGGATCTGCAGCGTCGACGGTGAGCAGGTGTCCTATGACGACATCGCGAAGGGCTATGAGACCGAAGACGGCCAGATGGTGGTGCTCACCGATGAGGACATGAGCGACCTGCCCACCCGGAGCAGCCGCGAGATCGCCGTGGAGAAGTTCGTTCCCAGCGACCAGATCGACCCGATGCTGCTCGAGAAGTCCTACTACCTCGAGCCGGACAAGTCGGCCACCAAGGCGTACGCCCTCTTGCGTGACGCGCTCAAGGCCGCCGACCGGATGGCCATCGTGACCGTCTCGATCCGCGCCCGGATGACCATCGCGGTGCTGCGCGTGCGCGACGACGTCATCGTCATGCAGACCATGCTGTGGCCCGATGAGATCCGAGCCGCGAACTTCGCCAATCTCGGCGAGGACGTCGACGTCAAGCCGGCCGAGCTGGCGATGGCGCACATGCTGGTCGAGTCCCTGGCCGGGGACTACCGTCCGGACGACTACGAGGACGACTACCAGGCCGCGGTCGAGTCACTCGTGAGGGCCAAGCTCGAGGGCGGGCAGGTTCAGGCGGCCCCAGCGGTCAAGGAGACCGGTGGCGAGGTCGTGGACCTGCTGGCCGCCTTGCAGCGCAGCGTCGAGCGGGCCAAGGCATCCCGAGGTGAGCCGGCGGCTGAGGCGTTCGATGAGGCCGACGACGAGGACACGGCCGAGGCGGATCTCGCCCCCGACGAGGCTGCCAAGAAGGCCGAGAAGCGGGCCGCGGCGAAGAAGACTGCTGCCAGGAAGACCGCAGCCAAGAAGAGGGCGGCCAGCTGAGCGATGCCCGAAGGCCACGTCACCCACGCGCTGGCGGGGCGCATTCGCACTGGGTTCGCCGGCCGGCCCACGGCGGTCTCGAGCCCGCAGGGTCGCTTTGCTGACGGAGCAGCCCTGCTGGATGGCCTCACGTTGATCGACGCCTCCGCGTGGGGGAAGCATCTGTTCGTCGAGTTCGAGGGGGAGCGCTGGCTGAACGTCCACCTCGGGCTGATCGGCAAGTTCTCCGTGATGCGCCACCACGTTGGCGGCGACCCACAACGACCCGGTATGCCGGGCGGCCAGGTCCCGGTCGGGGGTCAGGTTCGGGTAAGGCTCCTCAACGACACCTGGGTGGGGGACCTGCGGGCGCCGACGGTGTGCGCGGTGGTCACGCCGGAGATGGTGGACCAGATCCAGGCCCGACTCGGCCCCGACCCGCTGCGTCCCGACGCTGACCCGGGTCTGGCGTTGCGTCGGATCTCACGCAGCACCAAACCGATCGCCGAGCTGCTGATGGACCAGGCCGTGCTGGCCGGGGTCGGCAACGTCTATCGGTGTGAGGTGCTCTTCCGGCACCGCGTGGACCCGTTCCGCCCCGGAAAGGAGATCCGGCCCGCCACATGGCTGGCCATCTGGGACGACCTGGTCGAGCTGATGCCCCTTGGCGTCGCGTTCGGGCAGGTCCTCACGATGGACGACCAGGTCGCCGACGCCGTGGCCGAGGTCGCGGATGGTTCGGCGGCCGCGCATACCGCCGCGTTGACCGGGGCGCGACCCGGTGACCGCTTCGAGCGACGCTTCTACCTCTACAAGCGCACCGGCGAGCCGTGCGAGGTGTGTGGCTCGAGGATCCGCACCCAGCTCGTCGCCGGACGCAACCTGTTCTGGTGCGGTCGCTGCCAGCGCCGCCGCTGACCTCCCCGATTGCGCCAGAGCCTGGCCGCCACGGCGCGAACGGCCGCCATCGCGTCCACCGCTGCGCTCTCAGGCGGAGAAGTCCCCGACCTCGAGGGTGATCGGCGTGGCCGCAAGGGCCTGGCTCACCGGGCACCCGGTCTTGGCGCCTTCGGCGGCCTCGGCGAACTGCGCCGCAGTGATGCCGGGCACCGAGCCGCTCACCTTCAGCACGATTCCGGTGATACCCGTGCCGGGCTGGAAGGTGACGTCAGCCGAGGTGTCGATCGCGGCAGGGGGTGTTCCGGCCTTGGCGAGCGCATTCGACAGGGCCATCGAGAAGCACGTCGCGTGCGCCGCTCCCAACAGCTCCTCAGGACTAGTCTTGCCGTTCGCCGCCTCCGCTCGGGAGGGCCAGCTCACCTCGAAGGTCCCGACCCCGGAGGACTCGAGAGCCACCCGGCCGGCACCTTCCATCAGAGAGCCCTCCCAGTGGGCGCGGGCGGTTCGCGTGGTGGCCATGTTGGTTCTCCTCGGTTCATAGGGAGCGTCTGTATGCCGGTCGGCCGCAGTGCCGTGGGGCGATGCGGCGCCGACGGCTGTTGACTATGCCACTCCGGGACGGGCCGCCGCCAGAGGCGGGTATTCGATACGCCGAGGGCGAACATGGGCTGAGGTGGTTCAGCAGACGGAACACACCGGCATACGGCATCGTTGTTCCGATCATGCAACGGTCGACGTTCGACCTACGTCACCACCGGTGAGCACAGATAGCATCGAGGTATCTCGATGCGAGGGAGCGATGAGCGATGTTTGAACGGTTTACCGACCGGGCCCGCCGGGTAGTGGTGCTTGCGCAGGAGGAAGCGCGCATGCTCAACCACAACTACATCGGGACCGAGCACATCCTGCTCGGCCTGATCCATGAGGGTGAAGGCGTCGCGGCCAAGGCGCTGGAGAGCCTCGGAATCTCCCTGGATGCCGTGCGCGAGCAGGTCCAGGAGATCATCGGCCAGGGGCAGCAGGCCCCCTCCGGCCACATCCCCTTCACTCCGCGCGCCAAGAAGGTGCTCGAGCTGAGCCTGCGTGAGGCGCTTCAGCTCGGCCACAACTACATCGGGACCGAGCACATCCTCCTCGGCCTGATCCGGGAGGGCGAGGGCGTTGCCGCCCAGGTGCTCGTCAAGCTCGGCGCCGACCTCAACCGGGTCCGTCAGCAGGTGATCCAGCTTCTGAGCGGCTACCAGGGCAAGGAGCCCCAGGGCGCCGGCGTCGGCCCCGCCGAGGGCACCCCTGCCGGGTCGCTTGTGCTTGACCAGTTCGGCCGCAACCTGACCCAGGCCGCTCGCGAAGGAAAGCTTGACCCCGTCATCGGACGTGGTAAAGAGATCGAGCGGGTCATGCAGGTGCTCTCCCGAAGAACCAAGAACAACCCGATCCTGATCGGCGAGCCCGGCGTCGGCAAGACCGCGGTCGTCGAGGGGCTGGCCCAGGACATCGTCAAGGGCGAGGTGCCCGAGACGCTCAAGGACAAGCAGATCTACACGCTGGAC
>DASVHT010000308.1:0-3338 GCA_036382455.1 Dermatophilaceae bacterium | reverse complement strand
TCGGCTCGACCGGAGCCGGAGGAAGCGTCTCCGGTGTATCTGGCGAGAGCGGTCCTGGATCGTCAGGCACCGGCTCAGTGGGATCAATCGGCGGGTAGTTGTCGGGGTCTGGACCTGGTTGCGTCATGTTCACAGTTCTACCTCAAGGCCACGTCCTCGGCGTGGCTGATCGTGGACGATCACCACATACGGGTCCTCAACCGAAACGTGAAGGCCGATCTCTCCTGCTCGCCGATTAACGGCAGGCATCAACGCGGCAGCCGCCGTCAGATGGCAGCGTGCCCTCGACCGGCTCGCCTTGGATCCTGTGGCGGGCGGCGGCCCGCGGTAACTCAGCCGAAGAGGGCCCTGGCCAGCGCGGTGAACCCGACGACCGGATCGTCTCCGACAGCGGTGAGCAGCTGGACAGCGACGTGGTCAGCGCCGGCATCCAGATGCTCGATGACACCGGCAGCAACCGTGCCGGCATCACCGTGATCGACCAGTGCGTCAATCAGGCGGTCGCTCCCGCCGTCGGCTAGATCGGCGTCGGTGTAACCCAGCGAGCGCAGGTTGCTCGTGTAGTTGACCAGACCCAGGTACGGCTTCGCGACGACCGGGCGCCCGATCGCCCGGGCGCGGGCCGGGTCGGTATCCAGGACCACCTTCTGCTCGGGGGCCAGGAGAATCCCAGAACCCAGAATCTGCCGGGCCTTGCGGGTGTGCTCAGGGGTGGTCAGGTACGGGTGGGCGCCGGCGGCACGTTCGGCCGACAGCTTCAGCATCTTGGGCCCAAGGGCGGCCAACACTCGACGCCCGATCGGGACCTGCGCTGCGTCGAGCTCGTCGAGGTAGCCCACCAGCGCCTCATACGGTTTGGCGTAGCGAGCCCCGATCGCCTCGGGGTGACCGACGCCGATGCCGAGCAGGAAGCGGCCTGGATGCCGCGCTTCGATGCGGTGGTAGGACGCCGCTACCGGCTCAGCCTCATCTTTCCAGATGTTGACTATCCCGGTTGCCACCGTGAGCGTGGTGGTCGCGTCCAGAAGTTGTTCGGCGAGGCGAAGGTCGCCGCTGGGTGATCCGCCGATCCAGATGGCACCGTAGCCCAGTCGCTCCAGAGTTGCTGCCAGTTCGGGCGACAGCTGAGCCGCCGAACGCCAGACGCCGATCTTGCCGAGTTCGTCAAACATGTCCCTAGCTCCGTCCGAGCGGGTCCCTGGGCCGCCTATGACCCCAAACCCGCGAGCTGAACCTGGTTATTCCCGCGTGAGACAGCTGGCACCATCCACCGCCGGCGTGACCGCCCGCACGCGGATTGTCCAATGCTCAGATCGACACCGCGGGCTCCACCTGTTCTACGGCGGTGTCTTCGTGGCCGCGCAGCTTGATCTCCTTGAGGAACCAGGTCATCACGAACGCGGCCAGCACGATCGGGACGGCGGAGATGAACACCGTGCTCAGTGCTGACACGAAAGAGGAGATCACCGGCTCGCGTACCGCCGGTGGCAGGGCGGCGATCACCTTGGGTGAACCCGTCAACTGCCCCGGGTTGACCCCATGCAGCGCCGCCGCGGGCAGCCTCTGCGCGAGTTCGGAGGCGAGCCGGTTGGCCAGAATGGTCCCGAAGAGCGCCGTGCCAAAGGTCCCGCCCAGTGAGCGGAAGAAGGTGGCCGACGACGTTGCCACGCCCATGTCACGCGGGTCAACGGAGTTCTGCATGGCCAGCACCATGACCTGCATGACCAGACCGATCCCGGCACCCAGAATCAGCATGAACAGCGCCGTCCGCCAGTACGGAGTGTCCGCGCCCAGCGTCGACAGCAGGGCCAGTCCAATGGCGGTGACGGCAGTCCCGATGATCGGGAAACGCTTGTAGCGACCCGTGGTCGTGATCCGCCGTCCTGAGCCGACCGAGGCAATGAACAGGCCGACCATCAGGGGCAGCAGCTCCAGGCCGGACTGTGTCGGCGAGACCCCCCGGACGATCTGCAGGTACACAGGCAGGAACACGATCGCCCCGAACATGGCGAAACCGATGGAGAACCCGATGGCGCTGGACACCGAGAAGATCCGGTTGCGGAACAGCCGCAGCGGCAGGATCGGCTCGGCGGCCCGCGACTCCCACCAGACGAATGTCACCGACAGGAGAACGCCGGCGCCCAGCAGGCCGATGATCGCCGGTGAGGTCCAGCCGAAGTCGCGGCCGTTGACCAGCCCGAGCAGCAATGTCGTCACGCCAGCGACCATGAGCACTGCGCCCAGGTAGTCGATGCTGTGCTCACGGCGGACGTGTCTCAGCCCGTGCAACGCCCGGTCGGTGACCAGCAGCGCGACGATACCCAGCGGGATGTTGATGAAGAAGATCCAGTGCCACGAAAGGTGCTCCACGAAGAAGCCGCCGAGCAGCGGACCGGCGACCGAGGAAATGGCGAACACGGCGCCGAAGTAACCCTGGTAGCGTCCGCGCTCGCGAGGCGCGATGACATCGCCGATGATCGCGAACGCCAACGCCATCAAGCCACCAGCACCAAGCCCCTGTATGCCGCGGGCCCCGATGAGCTGCCACATCTGCGTCGACAGGCCGGCCAGCGCCGAGCCGATGAGGAACACGATGATGGCGAAACGGAAGACGGGCTTACGGCCGTAGAGGTCGGAGATCTTGCCGTACAACGGCGTGGAGGCTGTCGACGCCAGCAGGTAGGCCGTCACGACCCAGGACAGGTGCTGAAGCCCGCCGAGGTCACCGACGATGGTCGGCAGGGCCGTGGACACAATCGTCTGGTCGAGGGCTGCCAGCAGCATGCCCGTCATCAGCCCGGACAGAATGACCATGATCTGGCGATGAGTGAAAACGGTGGGCACGACACCTCCGGCCTGTGCCGGCTTGTCGATGGTGGGTTCGGTCACGACTTCTCCGTCATCTCTTTGGTTGCTGAAGGTTCGTCGGCCTTGACAGGCGCCAACGGTCCGATGAGGTCGGAGAGATCGTCGGCCAGCCGGCGAAGGAGCCGGCCCAAGGCGTCCCGGTCGGCCTCGGGCCAGTCGGCGACCACGTCACGAATCGTCGCAGCCCGGTGGTCCATCATGCGTTTGAGGACCTCTCCGCCAAGCGCAGTGACGCTGATCCGCTGGGCACGTGCGTCATCGGGGTCGGCGCTGCGCTGGACCATCCCTTGCTGCTCCAGTGCGTGAAGGTGGCGGCTGATCGTCGAGACGTCCAGCCGCATCTGCGCGGCGAGATCCGACGGGCGGAACGTGCCCAGCCGTCGAGCCTCATGAAGGACAGCCAGGCCTGCCTTGTCCACCGGCTCGTCGACCCGCAGCCGGGACAGCCGCAGGACTACCGCGTAGAGAGC
>DASVHT010000307.1:0-2313 GCA_036382455.1 Dermatophilaceae bacterium | reverse complement strand
AAGGCCAACTACCACGGCCTCCTGTTCGCCGTCTTCGCCTGGGCCGTTGAGGAGCACGCGCTCATCACTGTCAACCCTTGCGCCAAGACCGCTCCATCACGGCCCACCATCAAGGCGGAGCAGCCCGAGCGGACCTGGCTCGCCGAGGCCGAGTTCAAGACCTTCACCGACACCTTCATGGCTGAGGACTCCCGCGACCTCCTGCGCGTGATGGTGGGCACCGGGCTGCGCTGTGGCGAGATCACCGCCTTGTGGGTTGAGGACATCGACCTCACCAAGCGCACACTCAGCGTCCGCAAGGCGTGGAACCGCCAAAGCGAAAATGGCCAGACCCAGATCCCCAAGTGGCCCACCAAACGGATCAACACCAAGCACGAGATGCGCGGGCACTATCTCGGCATCCCCAAGACGCCGAAGTCACGGCGAACCATCACCATCGCGCCATCAGTGGTGACGATCCTTCGTCGTGTGATGAAGGGCAAGTCCCCGGACGACTTCGTGTTCACCACGGCCGCCCGCTCCACCTCCAGCGCCTCTCTTCGCTGGACAGGCGGCCGACGGCCGACTCAGTGCTACAAAAGGGGCAGACTGCCAACACGGCCGACAACATTTGTTCCCGAAAGTGGGTACAATCGTTGTCGTGGCCGACGCGACACTCACACGACTGGGCGCCATCGCGGAACGGCGATGGGGTCTGGTCACCACTGCCCAGGCCGAGGCTGCAGGCGTCGCACGCAAACAACTCTCTCGGATGGCATCCACTGGCGCGATTGAGCGCGTCGCGCAGGGCGTCTACCGGATGGCCGGTGCTCCTGCTCAGGATCACGAAGCCATCTATGCGACCTGGCTGGCGCTCGGTGGCGCAGCGGATTCACGTACCGCAGATGGCGTTGCCACCATCGTGGCTGCTGGCACCACCGCAGCCGCTCTGCATGAGATCGGGGACTTCATCCTCAACGGCTTTGACTTCATCGTTCCCGCCCGAAAGGGCACCCGGCTGCCCGACGTGCGCCTGCGCATCCGAGCGCTGACGCGTGAGGAAGCGATCCCGGTCAACGGTCTGCCGACGCTGTCCGTCGAGCGGACCATCGCCGATCTGGTCGAGATCGGAGCCGACCTGTCACTCGTGGCCGACTGCGTACGTGATGCCGTTCGCGCCGACAAGCTCCTTTCCTCTGAGCAGCTGGTGTCTTACCTCTCCCCCGTTGCTGCCCGACGCAAGAGCACGGGCCTCGGCCTGGCGAACGACCTGTTCCAACTGGCTGGCGCTGCTCCGCAAGGATGGGACCGTGACTGAGCCCGAAGGGTACGGCGACTGGCGCTCGCTGGAACTCGCCATTAAGGACGCCGCAAAGAAGGCAGCCCGGCTGGCTGGTCCCGGCGTCAGCGCAGCCACCGTCGACGCTCAGATCCGTCAGGCACGCTACGACCGATTCCTTTCCCGGGTCTTCGCCCGGGGCGAGCAGTCCGAGTGGCTGCTCAAGGGTGGGATGAGCATGCTCGCGCGAGTGCCGCGTGCGCGCACCACGAAAGACGTCGACCTCGCGGCTCTGCATGTGGCCGACCTGGCAGATGCCGAAGCAGCCTTGACCTCGCTGGTCGCCGTCAACCTCAGCGATCACCTGACCTTCCGGCTGGTGCGCTCGATGCCGACTGGCCTGGGCGACAACCAGCCGGAAGTCGCCACCAGACGCTACGTCTTTGCGTGCTTCGACGTGGACACGGACAACCAGATCGACACCGTCACGGTCGACGTGGTTGTGGGTCCATCACCAGTCGGTCGTCCAGAGGTCGTCGAGCCTGCCAACCGGCTGCACCTACGGCGGCCGCTGGTCACCCATCCGTACCGGCTCTATCCGGTGGCTGATCAGCTCGCCGACAAGGTCTGCGCGACGATGGACACAAACTATCCCGGCGGCAAACGCAGCAGCCGGGTCAAGGACCTGGTCGACCTCGTCGTGCTGGCCCACACCCAGACGGTCGATCTCGCGGAGCTACGGCAGGCCGTCGAGGCGAAGCGGCTCATCAGCAACATCGCTCCGTTCGACCACTTCGACATCCCGGCCGGCTGGACTCGCACCTACCCGGCGACCGCGAAGGGCGTCCCCTCTGCCGAGTCCTTCACGGCCGAGACCGCCGCGGCCATCGTCGCACCGTTCGTCGACCCTGCGCTCGGCAAGAGCTCGAACACGGCCATCTGGGACCCGCAGTCGCTCGCGTGGAGCCCGTCGATGAGCGTACCCAGTGCGTACCCAGTCGATTGAGATTCGACGTTTGCGCAGTTCAGCACGTGTAGGTCGGTCACTACTACGA
>DASVHT010000306.1:0-2059 GCA_036382455.1 Dermatophilaceae bacterium | reverse complement strand
GGGGCGGGGGTATGCAATGGTGGCGGACTTTCGCACCAGCTGAAGAGGTTCGGTCGCGCCGGTCTCAGATGTCGGCGGTCGAACCGCAGTCGCAACGCGACACTGAGCTGTGCAGCTCGGCATCGAGGATGGTGCCCGCGCCGGGAACCGCAAAGGGAACCGCGCCCAGCTGATGCCCGCGGGCATAGACCGCACGGGGCGTCTGCCCGACCAGCCCCAGGGTCACCGCGAAGGCCGTCAGGGCGGAGACGTTACGCACCTCACCAATCCTGAACAACGACCTCGTCTCGGTGATCACGTCGTCATCGCCGGCCCTCAGGACCACGCGAAGGTCCGGGGCAACCGCCAGGGCTGCGATGGCTACCTCGATGTTGTCGAGGTCCTCGGCTCCCATGGCCGCGAGCGCACGAGCGCGGTGCAGGGAGAGCCTTTTCAGGACCTCCCGGTCCTCGGCGTGGGCGATCAGGACAGGCACCTTCGCGGCCCTGGCCAGCCGCAGATTGACCGCTCGCGGGTCGCGCTCGACGGCCACGACGCTGATCCCGAGCCTTCGAAGCTCGATACACAGCCTCAAACCCACCTGTCCCAGCCCGATGACCACCACGTGGTCACGCGTGGGGACAGTCCGAGACCCGATGATGGCGATGCTTCGGCTCGACAGCAGCCTGTTGATGACGCCGGCGGTGAACACTGCGGTGAACACGATCGTCAGCAGCATGGAGCCGGAGGCGAACGCTTGGTACCAACCCGGCGCGTGCGCGTCGGCATCGCCGGGGCCGACGGTGGCGACCACGCGAGTGGCGATGTACAACGCCCGAATCCCGTTCTCGTGCAAGGCAGTTACGGCCAAGAGCCAGTCCAGTACCAGGATGCTCGCGAGCCCCGACAGCCCGATGAACAGGAAGCGGGTGGCTGCGTCGTGGGGACGAACCTGGCCCGCGAGCACCGCCGGCAGCCGGCGCAGCCACCCGCGTCGTGACCACCGCCGCAGCTCGATCCCCTCGCCCGCGGCAAGGACCATCGTCGGCATCCCGCCCAGCGAAGCGACGGCCAGGACGTCAGGGCCGACGCAGGCGCCGATGATCGACGGCACCGCAACGTTGGCGGGCGAGGTGACCTGGCAGTTGGGAACCACCCGCACGAGCTGCTCGGCAACGGTCCGGTCGAACAGCGTCACTACCAGGCGCACCTCGGGCAGCAGATGCTCGACCAGGAGCGCATAACGCAGAGCGATGACGTCGCCACGTACGAGGATGGCCACCGCACTGACAGCCTGCGTCAAAGCTGCACGCATCTCAGAGTCCGTCGGACGCAGGAGGTGGGTGACCACAAACCCGTGCGCGGATAACTCGGAGCAGGTCCGTCGGGCCACCTCGATGTCACCGATCACGACAGCGTGCCGTTGCGCGGCCATTACGCGGTCTCCCGCCTCCCGGGACATGGGACACATGTTGCCGTGATCGTAGGTGGTGACAGCCACGAGTGTCTGCATATGCGAGGCCGTCACAGCTCGTCAGGCGTCACAGACTGGCGCCGGCCGCGCCTCGTTGGTGGAGCTCAAACCAGAGAGGATCCGGCGCACACCCTGAACCGCCCACCGAGCCTGGCTGACCGCAGCGTTGGCTCGCGTGCATCCCGGCGCTCAGCGCGCCGTATCGACGAACACGAGGCCCTCGTCGCCAGGGCCCCCAGGAACATCCTCATTCGTAGCCGCTGGTCGGCGCGGTGGATCCCTGCGCGGGCTGTCCCACACGAGGTCGGCGGGAACCCCCCCGGAGAAGTCGCCGGCGGCTAGATAGAGACCGAAAGTGGCGGCGTTGACGGTCCATGAATAAGTAACCCGTCGAGACCTGACCGGATCGCACCACTCAGTCCGCTGCCGATCACCAAGACCCAAGAGATCTTGAAGATCCTCCCATCCTTGACGCCGCATAACTCCTTAGGTCACCCTGAGCCTACCGACCACCGCGCGTCGGGCTAGATTCTGGCCGAAGGGCGACGAATGCCGACGATAGGCGTGTATCTCAGGGCGTCGGGTGCGGTGGCCGCGGGAGTCCTG
>DASVHT010000305.1:0-15907 GCA_036382455.1 Dermatophilaceae bacterium | reverse complement strand
ATTCCGCGAGCTGCACGAGACCTGCGAGCGCGTTGTGGTCGGTGGCCTGTCGATGGGCGGCGCCCTGGCACTACAGCTGGCCCAGGGACACGGCCCCCGCATCAGCGGCCTCGTTCTGGTGAACCCCGCGGTCAAGTTCGACGACCCTCGCACACTTCTCCTGCCCGTCCTGAAGCACGTCGTCGGGTCGTTGGCGGGCGTTGGTAATGACATCAAGAAGGCCGGCGTCACCGAGCTGGCTTATACCCGGACCCCGTTGAAGGCCGCGCACTCCCAGCTGACCGCCTGGCAGTCCGTCGTGAGGGACCTGCCCGAGGTCACGCAGCCGGTGCTGCTGCTGCGCTCACCCCAGGACCACGTCGTGCCCGCGTCGAGCTCCGCACTGATCCTGTCGAGGATCTCAAGTCTGGACGTCACCGAGATCCTGCTGGAGGACTCGTATCACGTTGCCACCATTGACAATGACGCACAGCGCATCTTTGACGAGTCAGCAAAGTTCATTGAGCGCACCACCCAGACATGAACGATCCAGACCCCCGGCAGGCGTCCGACGGGTTCGACCAGGACGCGATCTTCGCCGACATCGTGGCGCACCTGAACGACGAAGCGGAGCCCGAGCGAGCATCCATTCCCTGGGCCGAGGGTGCGACGACCGATCACGAAGGGACCGACGAGGCCTCAGCTGATCAGCCTCCGGGCGAGGACCGATCGCACATCGACAAGCCTCCGGTGCAACCGGCAGCAGGTGACTCCTTACCTCTTCCCACCCCTCAGATCTGGCGGGCCCATGAGGTGGACGACGACTACGAGGAGCACTTCGAACCGCAGCCCGTGGCACCGTTGCCGGTTGGCGACCTGCAGTTCTGGGCCATCCTCGCCGGCATGGGTGGCGGGCCCTTGCTGCTCCTGTATCTCGTGCTCTTCAACCGAGAGGCCGGTGGCTTCTGGATCCTCACGGCCATCGCGATGTCGGTCGGCGGCTTCCTTCTCCTGGTCTCGCGAATGCCTGGCAACCAGGACGATGACGACGGCGCCCGCCTGTGACGTCGCCCTGACCGTCGCCTCAGCGCAGCGCCACGCCCGAAAGGTCAAGATCCACCCAGACTGGCAAGTGGTCGGTCGCCGCCAACAGATCTCCGGGGTCCAGCGTGAGCGAGCCGCCCGGCACGACCGCGAGGTCCGGCGACGCGAAGATGACATCGGGCCTGTGACGGGGGTTGCTGACCGGGAACGTTGGCCCGTCGCCCGTCACGACGCGAAGTCGTCCGGCAAGAGCCATCCAGGCCCGCCCGTCCGCACCCTCGTTCAGGTCACCCGCGACAACCAGCGGCCCGTGCCCGGGAAGTGCCTCCAGGATGGCCGCCGCGTGCCTCGCGCGCTCGTCTGCGTCCAGGCCCAGGTGCATGCTGAGGACGTCGACACGCTGGTGGCCGGGCAGCCTGACCTTGCTCAGGGCGTAGCCGCGTTCGCGCTGAAAGCGACCACCGACCTTCAGCGGCAGGTGCTGCACGTTCGTGGCATCCAGCCGCAGACTCGACATGACGGTCGTCCCGCCGCTGCCACGATGGCCCCCGGACCAGTACAAGCCACACCGAGCCGCAAACGAGACTGTCCGGTAGCTGGCTAGAACATGTCGCGGAACCTCCTGAAGACAAAGGACATCCGCGTTGATGGCCCGCACGACCCTTGCGGCCGCATCGGCGTCGTCCTTGAAGTCGCGCAGGTTGTACGACGCGACACGCAGGATGTGACCCACGTCAGTCGACCTGCGGGTCAGCGGTGCATCTGGCGAGGTCGGCCGCTCCGATGAGACCGGCATCATTGCCGAGCAGTGCCGCGACGATGCGAGCCTCCGGCCGGTATCCGCGGCCGGTGAGCCGCCGCTTGAACGCCTCGCGCGCGGGTTCCAGCAACAGGTCACCAGCAGCGCTCACGCCTCCGCCGATGACGAACATGCCGGGGTCGAAAGCCGCCGCAAGGTTGGCAATGCCGACCCCCAGCCAGCTACCGATCTCAGCGAGCAGCTCTCGAGCCGTCGGGTCTCCATCACGCGCCGCCTGCGTGATCAGTGGCCCCGTCAGGTTGCCGGCCTGACCCTCGACGCGATCAAAGAGGTCGCTCGCGATCGGTGAGTCTGCCGAAAGCAGTGAGCGAGCCTCTCGCACGAGAGCATTTCCACTTGCGTACTGCTCCCAGCACCCACGGTTGCCGCACTCGCAACGGTGGCCGCCCGGGACAACCTGCATGTGCCCGAACTCTCCAGCGATGCCGAAGCGACCGCGTTGCACCTGACCGTTGACCAGGATGCCGCCACCGATGCCCGTGCCCAGCGTGATCATCATGACGTGGGTCTCCCCCTGTGCTGCCCCGAACTTCCACTCGGCCCAGACGGCCGCATTCGCATCGTTGTCTACAGAGATCGGCACCGCCACACGCTTTTGCAGGGTCTCTTGAAGAGGCTCGTGCCGCCACGACAGGTGGGGAGCGAACACCACGGTCGCACGGTCGGCGGCGACAAAGCCGGCAGCGCCAATACCCACAGCGGCAACGGTCTTCGATCCCACGATGTGCATCAGCTCGTCGACGACGTCTACGATGGTGTCCTCGACGACGGACGGGCTCTTGGAACGGTGCGGGGTTTCCCGGCGAGCACGGTGGGTGATGTTGCCACCGGTGTCAACCACACCGCCAGCCACCTTGGTGCCACCGATATCGATGCCGATGGCAAGCCGTCCGCTCATCACCGGGCCCGCGCGGCGAGGTCAGCGGCACCGATCATCCCGGCATCATTTCCAAGGCTGGCCAGGGCGAACCTGGCTTCCGGCCGATGCCCCCGCCCCGTCAGCTGTCGCCGGAACGCGGCACGCGCGGGATCCATCAGCAAGGCTCCGGCCTCGGACACTCCCCCGCCCAGAACGATCAGCTCGGGGTCGAGGATGGCGGCCACCGAGGCCACACCCTCGCCGACCCATGTCCCGAGGTCGGCCAACAGCTCGACGGCCGCCGGATCGCCCTCGACGGCCGCTCTGGTGACGTCCGGTCCGCTCAGCGCGGCCGGGTCGCCAGCACACAGCTCGTTCAGACGCGCCGCGTGCGGTGTCCCGGAGGCGATGAGCTCGCGTGCCTCTCGCACCAGGGCACTGCCGCTGGCGTACTGCTCGAAGCAGCCTCGATTGCCGCAACCACAACGAATTCCGTCCGGAACCACGCGCATGTGGCCCAGCTCGGCGGCCACGCCGAAAGCGCCGCGCATGAGCACACCGTCCACGACGATGCCACCCCCGATGCCGGTCCCTACGGTGACCATGACCATGTCGTCCACCTCGGCGGCGGCGCCGAAACGGAACTCACCCCAGGCTGCCGCGTTGGCGTCGTTCTCGATGACGACCGGCAGGTCGAGGGTCGACCCGAGACGCTGCTGGAGCGGCTCGTCCCGCCACGGCAGGTTCGGGGAGAAGTAGACGACGGATCCCGAACGGTTGATGAAGGCAGCGCAGGCGACGCCGACGGCGTCGATCTCATGCCCGACGGACAGCTCGCGGATCAGGTTGGCAGCCTCCTCAACGATGGCCGCAGGATCTCGTGCGGGAGTGTCCCTGCGCCCCTTGGCCAGGATCACCCCGTCCCCGTCCATGACGCCACCGTTGATCTTTGTGCCACCGATGTCCAGTCCGATCGTCGGGCTCACGGCCTCACCCTTCGTCCTCATCATCCACGTGAATGTCCTGGACAGTGGTGCGACCGGCGCCGGATGTCTTCCCAGAAGCTGGACCGGCGGTCGACGCCGGGCCCGATGCCCGTGACTGGGTGGCCAGATCCCGCAACGTTGAGGCAACGGCGGATGCGAGGTCGGCCAACCGGTCAACCGTCTCGGGCCGGACCGATCGCATGAACGCGATGCCCTGACACAAAGGACAGAGCTTGCAGGCGACCGGGGTGCTGTCCTTGTGGCCCCCACAGCTGCTGCAGACGCCGTCCGATGAGCGCTTCTGGTCTTCCGAGCCATCCGGGGCGTCGGCCGCGCCGGATCCCCGAGCCGGCCCACCGGCATACGCACTGAAGTCTTCTCTCGGCCCGGTGCTGGAGCGCGCCATCGATGCCATGGCCTCGATCAGTCGGGCGGCCTCCTCGGCAACGGTGCCGCTGGCAGCTTGGGTCTGCTCAGTCATGCTTTGGCCACACCTTCTCGTCAGGGTCGAACCGGACCCGCAATGTGGTGTTGCGCACCGTCGCGCCCTTGACCACACAGCGACGCAGGACGCTGGGCAGGGACAGCACCCGGCGCTGGTCGCCCACGGACACGAGAAGCTCGTCGTCGCGTCGCTTCAGGTCCACATCCAGCGCCGTCACCAGCGGCAAGGGCAACGTGAGAAGGTAGCCGCCGTCTTCAGGGCAGACCGTCATGCCCTGCGTGGGGGATGTCAACAGGACATCACGGATGTCTCCGGTTCGCGCCTCGGCAAGTGCGGCGAGCGCATCGGCACCCACCGGCTCGTGCGCGAGGTAAGGGGTGATCACGATCGGCACGGGTTCGAAGGAGTGACGCACCTCGGACAGACCTCGCCGCTGTGCCTCGTTCCAGCCGGCCAGCCAGTCGGTGTGGGTCGCTTTCTGATCCGCTTCGGGGAAGACGCGGTTGACCACGACCTGGTCCACGGCGAGCCCAAAGAGCCCAAGGGCGGTCAGCGTACGGCGTGACTCCGCGATGACCACCCGTTCGGGGGTGATCACCAGACGCACGGAGGTCGTCTCAGCAGCGAGGACCGACTGGATGTCACGCAGGGACTCCTGCCAACGACGGATGGTCTCCAGCACCTGTACGCCTGGAAGCGGCAGGCCGGCGGCTGCCTGGGCTGCCGGTCGCAGCGTTCGAAGCAGACCTCGCTGGGCCGGCATGAGCCTCTCGAGGTGCCACGTCAGCGCCTCGGGCAGGGCCAACAACCTCAAGGTCTCGGCGGTCGGCGCACAGTCGACGACCACCAGGTCCCAGGGACCCGACTCGACCTGAACGCGCAGCTCAAGCAGCGCAACGATCTCGTCGGCGCCCGGGAGCTCGGTCAGCTCATCGGCCACCACGGGATCGATGTCCAACGCGTTGAGCACCGTGAGGAGATAGTCCTGTACCGAGTGCCAGGAGCGTCGGACGCTGTGGGTGGCGCTGAGCTGCAGGGCAAACAGACTGGGCTCGACCTCGACCAGAGGGTCAGGGTTGTCAGCCGCTGTCGCCAGGTCGACCCCCAGCGCGTCGCCGAGCGAGTGCGCCGCGTCGGTCGACATGACCAGGGTCTTGATGCCTCGGCGGGCAGCTTGTACTGCGGTTGCCGCGGCTGTCGTCGTCTTTCCGACGCCCCCTTTGCCGGTGAAGAGAACGACCCTCACGAGAAACCCAAGCTCTGACTCACGCCTCGACGTGCCTCTTCAGAGACGTGAGCGCGGTGTCGATGATGACCTTCTCGGCCTTGCGCTTGAGCACTCCGAGCATGGGGATCTTGACGTCGACCGACAGCCGGTAGGTGACGGCGGTGCCGGTGCCGTTGGCCTCCAAGGTGTAGGAGCCGTTCATCGCCTTGAGCACGTGTCCGCTGACCAGCGTCCACGAGATCACCCCTGTGCCGTCCTCAGCAACGTCCCAGTCGTACTCCAGGATGTAGGTGTCCCTGAGGGCCCCGGCGTCCAGCGTGAACTCGACGCGGCTGGCCCATCCGTCACCGTCTTCGGAGATCACTGCGGTCTTCTTGACCTCGCCGCTCCACTGCGGATAGCTGTCAAAATCCGCAATGGCATCGAGGATCGCCCCCGGTCTGGCATTGATGAGGGTGTTCGACTCCGTGCGTTCGGCCATGAAGCGAAGGTTACCTTGCAACTGGCGCCAAGCCGTCAGATGCATGCCCAAGGCAGGGTCACTACCGCCCCTGCGGGCTTGGTGCGTCGAGCGCCGTTTGAGCTTGGCTGCCAGCGCATTCTTTCGGCGAGCGCTCGCTAGAGTAGTGACGAAAAGCGTCGTCAAAGGGCCCCGGGAGACTGAGCGTGAAGAGCATTTCTGTCCCCGCGCTCGTGTCGGCGCGGGTCGAGGGCAACCTCTCCGACCTGCCGGTCCATAACGGCATCAGCCGGCCTCACGACGTGGCGTTCTCCAAGCCGGCGTCCGGCACCTGGGTCGACGTCACCAACGCCGAGTTCGTGGCCGATGTCCACGCGCTGGCCAAAGGACTGATGGCGGCGGGCATCGGTCTCGGAGAACGCGTCGCGATCATGAGCAAGACGCGTTACGAGTGGACCCTGACCGACTTCGCCGTGTGGAGCGCCGGGGCCGTCGCCGTACCAATCTATGAGACGTCCTCGGCCGAGCAGGTCAGTTGGATCGTGAGGGACGCGGGCTGCGCTGCCATCATCCTGGAAACGCCCACGCACGCGGCGACCCTGGCCCAGGTGCGCGCCGGCTGCCCTGAGCTGCGTGACGTGTGGCAGATCGATGCCGGAGGACTCGACGAGCTCAAGGCTGCAGGAGCCACGATCACGGATGCTGCGCTGGAGGTCCGGCGAGCGCAGACCAACCGCTCCGACGTCGCGACGATCATCTACACATCGGGCACGACGGGCCAGCCCAAGGGTTGTCTGCTGACCCACGACAACTTCATGGCTCTGGCCGAAAACACCGCCGTGCGCATGGACGTCGTGCTTGGTGCCGAGGGCGCGGCAACGCTGCTCTTTCTGCCCCTGGCCCACGTGTTCGCGCGGTTCGTCCAGGTTGTCTGCGTCCAGGCCGGTGTCCGCATGGGTCACACGGCGGACATCAAGAACCTGCTTGCGGACTTCGCCACCTTCTCTCCCACCTTCATCCTGTCGGTGCCGCGCGTCTTCGAGAAGATCTACAACTCCTCGGAGCAGAAGGCCGCCGCCGAGCACAAGGGCAGGATCTTTGCGACCGCAGCCACGACAGCTATCGCCTGGAGCTCGGCCCACGATGACGGCAGACCGGGTGTGCTGCTCAATGCCAAGCACGCGGTATTCGACAAGCTCGTCTACAGCAAGCTTCGGGCGGCCATGGGCGGCAGGGTCGAGTATGCCGTCTCAGGTGGCGCCCCGTTGGGCGCCCGCCTCGGTCACTTCTACCGCGGTATCGGGCTCACGGTCCTCGAGGGTTACGGGCTCACCGAGACCACAGCGCCGGCAACCATCAACACTCCCGACCTGATCAAGATCGGCACCGTTGGCCCTCCGCTGCCAGGCGTCGCCATCGAGATCGCGGACGACGGCGAGATCCTCATCAAGGGCAACAACGTCTTCTCGGCCTACCGCAACAACGAGACCGCCACCAAGGAGGTCCTCGTCGACGGCTGGTTCCACACCGGCGACATTGGAGAGCTCGACCACGACGGGTTCCTGAGGATCACCGGCCGCAAGAAGGAGCTCCTCGTCACGACCGGCGGCAAGAACGTGGCCCCCGCGGTCCTTGAGGACCGACTGCGCGCTCATCCACTGGTGTCCCAGTGCATTGTGGTCGGTGACCAGAAGCCGTTCATCGGTGCGTTGATCACCCTTGATCCCGAGATGCTCCCCACCTGGGCCAGGAACAACGGCCTGGAGGGTCTCTCGATCGATGGAGCCCGCACCGACGCGGTAGTTCTCGCCGAGATCCAGAGAGCCGTAGACGAGGCGAACAAAGCGGTCAGCAAACCCGAGTCGATCCGCAAGTTCACCGTCCTTCCCGGCGACTTCACCGAGGCCAACGGCTATCTGACGCCGTCGCTGAAGCTCAAGCGGAACATCGTGATGGCGGACTACTGGTCCGAGGTGGAGGCGTTGTACTCCAGCCCGAGGGAATGACCGCCCGCCGCGGAACACGACTCCCGCAATCGTCCGACACTCAGGGCGGCGTCAGTGCAAGAGTGCGCATGTAACGCTTCCACCCATCAACGAACGCCGCCTCGGACACGCCGAAGCTCTGTGGAAACGCTTGCACTGCAACACCATCGGGGTCGAACTGGACTGCCTTGTCCACCGCTGGCCGATCCGAGATCGCACGATAGAACGCGACGACCCTGGCTTGGCCGAAGATGTCCACCAGCCGAGAGACCGCCAGCCACGCCGCGGCGTACGACGGCGCGATCTTGGTCCGGGCGGGGTCAAAGTCGTCAGCGGCCGGCAGCGCCTTTGGCCCCTTGCCCTGGCGAACGAGGGCGAGCAGCTCACTGGCTACGCGGGCGCGCTGGAGGCCCAAGCCGGAGTACCCGACGTAGTCGGCCAAACCCTCCGACAACCACAGCGGCACCGGCCAGATGGTCGATGAACGGGTTGCGACATGTGTCAGCTCATGGGTGATGACCACTTGTCGCCCGATGGCACGCAATGCCGTGAACGATTTCGGGTTGATGACCACTCGGTCCCCCTGAGCCCGTTGGTCAGGGTTGATCTCACCCTCGGTGATCGCGGCCACCTGATCGAGCCCCTCGTCGGCAGGTCGCGAGAGAAGTCCGGCGAACTCCTTGGTCGTGGATGGCGTCACGACAACCACGTGAGCGTTCCAGTCCGTCCCCCACACCCCGGTGACCCGGCGGACCGCGGTGTCCGCGATCTCCTGGTAGTCGCGCATCCGCACCTCGGGGGCGTTACCTATCACGATGGCGGACCGCCCTCGGAGCACTCTCAGCCCGGGCAGATCCCACATCTGCAATGGCGTAGCACCGTCGCTGTCGTCGGCGATGCGCCACCCGCCGGTGCGTCGAACCAGCGTGTACGTAGCCTCGAACGATCGGGGCGCACGGTCATAGCCGGCCAGCGTGTAGGTCCCCGGAACCGTGGCGACCCACGCCGTCGATCCCAGCTGTTGGACACGCGCCTCAGCCAGCGCGGGGGCCAGCTGCACAGCGCCGTAGGCGAACTGACCGATCGGCAGCTTCATGAGGTTGTCGAACGCCACGGACTGCCGTTGGCCGAACGAGGAGCCTGAGGCGTCCACCGTGGCCATCCATGCGCTCTTGTCATGGGTGTTCACGGCCTTGGAACGGGCTGACACCAGGTCCTGGGCAGCCGAGATACGGGCGCTCTGCTCGTCCATCGTCCGAAGAGAGGACGCCGCCTGGTTCGTGCCGTCAGGCAGCGAGGCACGGGTGGCCGTTGGCACGCTCGTACTGCGACCAAGCCGACCCAGATCGCCGCTCACATAGCCGGCAATGCCTGTGAGACCCGCCACGAGCCCGACGCTCAACGCGATCGCGACGACATGTCGGGCTTTGGTCACCGCTTCATCGTAGGCGACCTCTGTAGCCGGTTCTGCAGGCCCGGCTCCGCACTCCCGGCTCAACCAACGGCGCGGATGGGCCCCCAGGGCTCGCGACGCGCGCGCAGCCCGACGGAAGTCTCAGCGCCAACGAGGCCGGCACCGACGAACATGGCGACCGCCCGTTGCTCGGCCGAGTCCAGGGGGAGCTCGGAGGACCCGGGTGAGAACACAGCCGTGACGACACAGTCGTCACACTGCTGGCCGCGCACCGGGCATGTCATACAGTCGACGATCATCTCTGGCCCTCCTGGTCCACCTGGTCGTCAGCGCACCCTCTGGGGCGGCCGCGTCAAGAACGCTAGGCCGACGGTCTGACAGCCCTCCCGACGTCCACTCTCGCCACCGCCATCGCGACGGGGGCAGCAGCGCGCCTGCCGCACCCTGTCGGCGGCAGCGCCTAACGTCGTTGACATGCAAGGCGTCCAGGGCACACTCGACGAGCTCGGCACCCCTCTGGCCGACGTCACGTTCGTCGTCGTGGACCTCGAGACGACGGGCGGCAACCCCTCAGGGGCGAGCATCACCGAGGTCGGCGCGGTCAAGATCCGGGGCGGTGAGGTGATCGGTGAGTTCCAGACACTGGTCAACCCGGTCGGACCGATCCCCGCATTCATCTCGGTCCTCACGGGCATCACCGACCAGATGGTGGCCGACTCCCCGGGGATCGAGAGCGTGTTCCCAGCGTTTCTCGAGTTCGCGCACGACAGCGTCCTGGTCGCCCACAACGCGCCGTTCGACATCTCCTTCCTCAAGGCTGCGGCCTCGCTCACCGGCCGCGCGTGGCCACCCTTCCAGGTCGTCGACACAGCCCACCTCGCCCGACAGCTGGTCAGCAAGGATGAGGCACCCAACCGCAAGCTCGGCACCCTGGCGCAGCTGTTCGGCGCAGTGACGACCCCAGACCATCGCGCGCTTCACGATGCCCGCGCCACCGTCGACGTCCTGCATGCTCTGCTCTCGAGGGTGGGCAACCTGGGCGTTGTCACCCTCGAAGAGCTCAGCACCTTCTCCTCACGCGTCAGCTCGGCCCAACGCCGCAAACGTCACCTCGCAGAAGGTCTGCCCTCCGCACCTGGCGTCTACCTGTTCAAGGACAGCCAAGGGCACGTCCTCTACGTGGGCACCTCCCAGGACATCCGGCGCCGGGTCCGCACGTACTTCACGGCCTCGGAACAGCGCACCCGGATGGCCGAGATGGTGGGAATCGCGGCCAGCGTGACACCCCTTGTCTGCGAGACCACTCTGGAGGCCCAGGTCCGCGAGCTCCGCCTCATCGCCCGGCACAAGCCGCGCTACAACCGGCGCTCCCGAAACCCCGAGCGGTCACCGTGGGTCAAGCTGACCGTCGAGCCTTTCCCACGGCTGAGCATCGTGCGGGAGGTCATCGCCGACGACGCCCGATACTTCGGGCCCTTCAGCTCACGGCTCGCCGCGCAGTCCGCCATCGAGGCCGTCCATGAGGTGCTCCCGCTGCGTCAGTGCACCAAACGCCTGTCCGCCAAGGGTCGATCCGCTGACTGTGCGCTCGCCCAGATGGGACGCTGTGGTGGCCCGTGCACGGGCGCTCAGAGCGTCGAGGACTACGCCGTCATCGTCGAACAAGCCGCCCAGATCATCGCCGGTGACTCACGGAAGGTCGTCGATGCCCTGCGGCAACGGATGAACCTCCTCTCGGGTGAGGAGCGGTACGAGGATGCCGGCGCAGTCCGCGACCGGCTGCTCCACCTGGTCCGGGCCGCAGCCCGGGCCCAGCGCATCGCCCCGCTGGCGAAAAGTGCCGAGATCATTGCAGCTCGACCGGGACTCCAAGGCGGCTGGGAGATCATCTGCGTCCGCTACGGTCGGCTGGCGGGCACCACCGTGGCCCCCCGCGGCGCCGACCCCGGGCCGTACATCGAGGCCTTGGCGGCAAGCGCCGAGAATGTCACCCGCTCCCCCGGCCCAGCCCCCTCCGCCTCATCCGAGGAAACCGAGAAGATCCTGCGCTGGTTGGAGTCCACCGGGGTCCGCATGGTCTCCATCGATGGTGAGTGGACCTGCCCGGTGCACGGCGCCGGTGCGGCCCACGCCAGCCTGGACGCTGATCACACGGCGTACCACGACGCGGTGGACTTCGACGAGCCCAACCGCCCCACGCTCCGCCAACGCCCGACGGCAGCTGGCCTCCTGCTGCCCCGGACACCAGTCGTGCCCAAGCGCTTCTTGCCCCGGGCTAAGGTGGGCTCGTGATCTCCGCCATCGTCTTGATCAACGCCGAGGTCGACCGCATACCCGAGGTCGCCGCCGCCATCGCCGAGATCGACGGCGTCAGTGAGGTCTACTCCGTCACCGGGGATGTCGACCTCATCGCCATGGTGCGGGTACGTCAGCACGAGGACTTCGCCGACGTCATCGCCGACCAGCTCAACAAGGTCCGTGGCGTCCTGCTCACCCAGACCCACATCGCTTTTCGGACCTATTCCAGGCGCGATCTCGACGCGGCCTTCAGCCTGGGTCTGGACGACGCCTGAGAGGCAGCCTGATCATGAGTTGGTCTCAGGGGTTGGTCGCCGCGACCCATCGCTGCAGGACCGACGTGGCGCTGCCGTCATCGATGGCGGCTCCGGCACGGTCCATACCCGATTGCAGGGCCTGGTTGAAGTCAGCCTGACTGTCACCCCGATCGGGCACGGTGAGCGCCAGGGCAACTCCGGCGTTGAGAACGACGGCGTCCCGAACGGGCCCCGTCGCACCGGCGAAGACATCCCGGACGATCTGGGCGTTGAAGGATGCGTCGGCCCCGCGCAGCGTCTCCAGAGGGTGTAGCCCGAGTCCCACGGACGTCGGATCCACCCGGTATTCACGGACGGCGCCGCTGCGCACCCACCAGACCCTGGACGTCGTGGATATGGTCAGCTCGTCCAGACCATCGTCGCCGCGGAAGACGGCGGCGTCCTTGAGGCGTCCGGCAAACACTCCGGCGATCAGCGGCGCCATCCGGGCGTCCGCGACACCGACAGCGGCATACGTCGGCTGGGCCGGGTTGGTGAGCGGGCCCAGGAAGTTGAAAACGGTTCCGATCCCCAGGTCACTTCGAGCTGAGGCTGCGTGACGCATCGCAGGGTGGAACTGCTGAGCAAAGCAGAAGGTGATCCCGGCCTGCTCCGCGACAGCCGCAACATCCGACGGGGACAGAGCCAAGTTGATCCCGAGCGCTTCGAGGACATCAGCAGAACCGGACATCGAGGAGGAAGCACGGTTGCCGTGCTTGACGACTCGCACCCCGGTGGCCGCCGCCACCAGGGAGGCCATCGTGGAGATGTTCACCGTGTGAGCGCGATCGCCACCAGTGCCGACGATGTCCAGCGTCGTTCCAGCGACGTCGATCCGGCTTGCATGCGCCAGCATCGTGTCGGCCAGTCCGCGCATCTCCTCGACCGTCTCGCCCTTGGCGCGCAAGGCCATGAGGAACCCGGCCACCTGCGCCGGGCTCGCGTCGCCGCTCATGATCTGATCCATGGCCCAGGCGGACTCGACGGCGCCCAGACCCTGTCCGGACACCAGCGCAGTAAAGATCGTCGGCCAGGTCATCTCGGTGCCCACCGACGACGACGCGTTCATCGGCTAGACGCTGGTGGTGAAGGCGCCGACCGTGCGACCAAGCTCGGCAACCGCGTCGGCCAGGGCAATCGGGTCGAGCGGGTGCGGCACGGCCAGGTCTGCCTGGGACCACGCGGCCAACCAGCCATCCTGGGGCCGTCCGGTCAGCACGAGCACCGGCGGGCAGTCGAAGATCTCGTTCTTCAGCTGGCGGCACAGTCCGAGACCACCGAACGGCGCCGCCTCGCCGTCAAGAATGAGCAGGTCGAACTCTCCTGACTCCACGGCCTCGACCGCGCCCGCGGCGGTGGCACACTCACGCCACGAGGTCACCTCGACGTCGCGTGCGGGCCGACGACCGACCGCAAGCCGGACGGCGTCACGGGTGGCGATGTCGTCGCTGTAGAGCAGTATTGCGATCCGGTGCGCGGCGCTGGACGGGACCGAGTCAGCGGCGGAGTCGCCATGCAGATCGTGCGAAGTGGTCATGAAGCATGATGCTACCGGTGGCTGCTCATCGCGAAGTCGCACACCCACCGTGAAGTTGTTGAGGCGCGAGAGCCTGAATCAGGTAATAATGGCGCCTGTGTCGACCGCATCAGCAGTTCAGGCAAGCGCACCCGGCCCATCGTCGGGCCCCCTCCCCGGCCATGGCCCCGTGACGCGTCCCAACATGGCGGCAGTCGGGACCATCGTGTGGCTCGCCAGCGAGCTGATGTTCTTCGCGGGCCTGTTCGCGATGTACTTCACGATCCGCTCGGTCTCCCCGGACCTCTGGCAGTCGAAGACGGGCCTGCTCAATGTCCCCCTTGCCGCGGCCAACACGCTGGTGCTGGTCATCTCATCCGTCTGGTGCCAGCTCGGCGTCTTCAAGGCCGAACGTGGTCAACCGGCTCGCACCGGCTCCTTGCTGAAGGTCAAGGAGTGGGGAATGCGTGAGTGGTATGTCCTGACCTATATCTTCGGCTCGATCTTTGTGGCCGGCCAGGTGCGCGAGTACGCAAGCCTGCTGCACGACGGCGTCAGCATCTCCTCCGACGCCTACGGCTCGGTCTTCTACCTCACGACCGGCTTCCACGGCTTGCACGTCACGGGTGGGCTGATCGCGTTCCTGCTGATCATCGGGCGGACCTTCACGACTCGTCGCTACACCCACACCCAGGCCACGGGCGCCATTGTCACGTCGTACTACTGGCACTTCGTCGACGTCGTGTGGATTGCCCTGTTCTCGACGATCTACCTGCTCAAGTGATGCCAGCCGCCCTTCACCTCCACCAGGACAGGAACAACCTGTGAAAGCACTGGCCTCCCGTCGCCGTCATCCCGCCGCGATCGTGATCCTGCTGCTTCTGGGACTCATGGCCACCGGTGGTCTCTACTCCCTCCTGGCTCCCAAGTCCGCGCAGGCCGCCGTGGCCAGCGCGGACGACCTGACTACAGGCAGGAAGCTGTTCCTGGCCAACTGCGCCACCTGCCATGGCCTGAACGCCGAAGGAACCAAAGCCGGGCCGAGCCTGGTCGGCGTGGGTGCCGCCGCGGTTGACTTCCAGGTCGGCACCGGCCGTATGCCGCTTGCCGGGCCAGCCATCCAGGCTTCGCGCAGCGACACCATCAAGTTCAACGACGCGCAGATCGCGTCCCTTGCCGCGTACGTCGCCACTCTGGGCCCAGGTCCATCAGTTCCCGACAGCCAGTTCACGAGTGGTGACGGCAACATCGCCCGCGGAAACCAGCTGTTCAAGGTCAACTGCGCGATGTGCCACAACTTCGCCGGTTCCGGTGGCGCTCTGACCCGTGGCAAGTTCGCCCCCAGCCTGCGCAACGTCAGCGGGAGGCACATGTACGAGGCCATGGTGACCGGACCCCAGTCGATGCCGGTCTTCAACGACACCAACCTGTCCCCGACGGACAAGAACGACATCATCAGCTACATGCACGAGCTCGACAAGGACCAGAACCCGGGTGGGATGACCTTGGGCAACCTCGGCCCCGTGTCCGAGGGAATGTTCGCCTGGATCTTCGGCCTGGGTCTCATGATCGCAGCAGCTGTCTGGCTCGGCACCAAGGCAGCCTGACGTGATGCGATGCCCCGTGACGACACACGACGCGATGATGCACAACGCCCTGTCACACAAGCGAAGCACGTCGAGTCGACGGGATCGGACATCATGAACGAACAGGGCACGGAGCCCATGGGTGCCGACGAGAGCCAGCCGGGCACCGCGCTGCGCCTCGACCGGGGGCACATCCAGGGCCACGGCGGCATACCCGAACGTTTCACCGATCCCGGGCTGGCTCCCCATGTGCACCGCCTGGCAGACCGCGAGGAGCGAGCCGCCCGTCGCGCCGAACGTCAGGTCGCGATGCTGTTCGGGATCTCGATGGTGGCAACGATCGTCTTCCTGGTCGCCTACTTCGCTATCGACCTTCACACCTACGCGTTCATCCCCGGTATCGGCCAGGCGAACCTGTCCAACGTCATCCTCGGTTCCAGCCTTGGCGTGAGCCTGCTGTGCATCGGCCTGGGCGCGATCCACTGGGCCAAGACACTGATGCCTGACACCGAAGTGGCCGAGCATCGACACCCGCAACGCTCTTCCGACGAGTCACGTCGTGTCGCGGTCGAGACCATGAAGGCCGGCGCCGAGGCGTCGCAGCTGGCTCGCCGGCCGCTGATCAAGTACGCGTTGGGGGGCGCCCTTGGTCTTTTTGCCCTTCCGCTGGTCGTACAGCTAGCCGGCAGTCTGGGTCCTCTCCCCAAGGCCGAACTGTCAACGACGTTCTGGCGCAAGGGAATGCGACTGATGCGAGACCCCGAACTGACGCCCATCAAGGCGTCAGATGTCACCATCGGATCGGTCTTCCACGTCATGCCCGAGGGCATCGACAAGTCCGCGCACTTCATCGAGGAGAAGGGCAAGGCCGCGGTTCTGCTCATGCGTCTTGATCCCAAAGACATCCTCATTGCCAAGGAGCGTGACTGGGGCCATGACGGGATCGTCGCCTACTCCAAGATCTGCACGCACGTGGGATGCCCCGTGGGTC
>DASVHT010000304.1:0-4564 GCA_036382455.1 Dermatophilaceae bacterium | reverse complement strand
CCTGCAACACGCTCTGGACCTTGACCTGCGAATGGAGAGGCGGCGTATGGGTGGTCTTCTGCACCCAGTGCGGCGTGGTCCGTCGTCCGCGTCACGACCTCAACGACCTCGTGTCCGAGTTTCCGACTGACTTCTTCGACTAGGAACTGCGAGCCTGGCGGCCTGCGACTCACAGGTGGGCTTGGTCGATCGCGGACTGCAGTGACTGCAGGTAGCCGTCGCTGGTGACGGTGGCCCCCGAGACGGTGTCGATGGCGGCGGCCTGCTGCTGGACGACCTCCTGGTCCAGGATCGGCAACGCATTGCCGTTGATCTGTGCGTCAGTTGAGGTGCCTTGCGGGTACTGCAGGGCACGGGCCCGGGTGATCTTGTGGTCCTGCACCGTGATCCTGACCTGGACAGGCCCCCACTGGGTGTCCGCGACAGTGCCGGTATAGGTGGTGGTCGCGGTCGGTTTCTGTGGTTTGGACCCCGTGCCCGGTTTGGGAGTGGCGGACCCCTTCTTGCTCGATGAGCGGGACGGCGGGCTGGACCCCGGCGACGCCTGTTGCTGCACCACGGGGCCGGCCGCCGCCGCCGTGTTGTTGGTGGAGGTGTGGTATCCGAAGAGAAGGACCACGGTTGAGACTGTGGACAGGATGGCTGTGACGATGCGTCGCATGTTGTCCTTCGTGTCTGGTGTGCCGTCGAGGGTGCGTTGGGTCAGAACCTGAGTCGTTCGATGTGGATGTGCTCCCGGGCACGCCCGCGCCGAGAGCGGTCGCCTCCGCGGCGTCCATCCAGCCTCGCCGAACAACTTTGGCGTTTCCTTTGAGTCGCTGTTCGGGATCACCGGGCACCTTCCCGTTGCCCTTCGACCGCAGCCTCGCACCCGTGGGTCGAACGATCTACAGGATGGATGTCGATCCGGGGCCTGCGTATTCGACGCATGAACAAGGGAGAGGGAGTGACGCACATCCGGTCGCGACCAAGGCGGGCGTCCTGTTCGCCACGGGCGGGCTGGGCCCGTGCGCTGAAGGCAGCAAGGTCACCTATCCTGACCGCTGGCGCACTCCGGGGATGAGCTCGGTGCTCCGACCTCGGTCCGGCGACCGAGACGCCGGTCTGTGCCCTCGAGGCTGCGTCTAATCTCGGGCGGGTGACCATCCCAGTCGCAGCGCAGGCATCACCTCGTCGTTGGCTGATGCTGGCGCTCGGCACGTCGGCGCAGGCGGTCGCGACCAGCCTGCTCTTCGGTCTGCCTTTCCTGTTGCCCTACCTGCGCCGGGCCGAGGGACTCACCCTGGTCCAGGGTGGGGCGCTCGTCGCGGCACCCTCGCTCGGAATGGTCGTCACGCTCATCGCATGGGGTGCCTTCGCGGACCGGTATGGTGAGCGCCTCGCCATCGCGCTGGGCCTCGGCCTGACCGGACTGCTCGGGCTGGCTGCGGCAGCGATGGGCAGTCTGGGCGGCCGTGCCGTGCTTTTCGCACTCGTGGGTGCGGCCGGTGCATCGGTGAACTCGGCCAGCGGGCGGCTGGTGATGGGCTGGTTCGGGCCTCACCAGCGCGGCCTGGCGATGGGGATCAGACAGACCGGGCAACCGCTGGGCATAGCACTCGCCGGAGCACTGTTGCCGCCGCTGGCCCGGTATGGCGGGCTCCGGCTCGCGCTGGCCGTCCCAGCGACGATCTGCATGGTCGTTACCGCAGCAGTCGTGCTGCTTGCCGCAGACCCACCCCATGACAGGGTCGCGGAGCAGACGCGGCCGCCGTCGCCATACCGGGCCCTGATCCTCTGGCGGCTGCATGCGGCGAGCTCCCTGCTCGTGGTGCCGCAGTTCGCAACCTTGGCTTTCTCGGCCGAGTACCTCGTCTCGCAACGAGGTTGGGATGCCACCACGGCGGGACAGCTGCTTGCGGTCGTTGCCGTCGGGGGAGCGGCCGGGCGGATGGTCTCCGGGCACTGGTCCGATATCGCGGGCAGCCGGCTCGGACCGATGCGGGTCATTGCACTGACCGCGTCCGTGTCCATGCTCTTCCTGGCCCTGACGGCTTCGACCGGGGCCTCGCTGGTCGTCCTCGCCTTGGCCATCGCCTCCATCGTCTCCGTGTCGGACAACGGGCTGGGCTTCACAGCCACGGCCGAGCTCGCAGGACGCGCGTGGTCCGGTCGAGCCCTGGGTGTGCAGAACACGATGCAGAACGTTGCGGCCTTCGGTACCGCACCGCTCGTGGGCGCGCTCGCGGGGTCCTTCGGCTTCTCATGGGCGTTCGCGGTGGTGGCCGTCTTCCCCGTCCTTGGGGCGTGGCTGACACCGGTGGAGGGGGAGCGACGGGCACGCTCGGCTGGCAGCCAGACGACGCCGCAGTGATGGGCCGGGCGGGCCCCTGATGTCCGCCAAGGTGAACGGACCCTGGAAAGGGGGTGCCGGCGATCTCCGATGCGGACCGACTCCTCAGTCGACCCGGACCTTCTCGCCGTACTCGGGGACAACCACACACCAGCCGGTCGCTGCCCGAACCTTGACCGCCAGTGAACGGGAGGACTCAGGCTCGCCGTGGACGATGTACACGGTCTCAGGACGAGTCGGCAGCTCCTGAAGCCAGGTGAGCAGCTCGCCAGCATCGGCGTGGACGGAGAAGCCATGGTCGACGACGACCTCGGCCCGGACCGGGACGTAGAAGCCGAACATCTTCAGCTCCGTTGCGCCCTCGGCCAGCCGACGTCCTCGCGTGCCGACCGCCTGATAGCCGGTCAGGATCACCGTGTGCCGGGGGTCGGGAAGCAGATGCTGCAGGTGATGGACAACCCGGCCGCCGGTCGCCATGCCTGACGCGGAGATGATGATCGAAGGGGTCCGCGGCTCGTTGAGCCGCATCGACTCCTGGGCGCTGTGGGCCGCGTGCAGATCCGGGAGGTTCACCAGGCGCGCAGGCAGGCCGGGGCGGAGGTCCTGGCGCAAAGACTGGCTGCGATAGACGTCCAGCGCTGCCAGGGCCATCGGACTGTCCACGTACACCGGAACCGCTGGAATCTCTCCGGAGGCCGTGAGCTGGGCCAGGGCCTGGAGCACCAGCTCCGTCCGGTCGACAGCGAACGCAGGGATGAGCACCGAGCCGCCCCTCTTCACGGTGCGGCCAATGGCATCCGCCAAGAACTTGTGAGGGTGGTCGCCTTCGGCTGGATGCACCCGATCCCCGTAGGTCGACTCGATGACGACCGTGCGCGCGGCCGGCGGTGCATCCCGGGGTCTGAGCAGGGGATGGCTGATTCGACCCAGGTCACCGGAGAACAGCACCCTGCCGGCCCCGATGCTGATCAGTGCACTGGAGGAGCCCAGGATATGGCCGGCCCGGCTGAACGAAAGGCCGACGCCTGAGCGCAGGTCACGGTGCTCGTGGTAGCCCACCGGCTCGAACGAGGCGATGGCCTTCTCGGCGTCCGCGGCGTCGTACAGAGGTTGAGGTGGGTCATGGCGGGAGAACCCCGCGAGGCGGGCGTACTCGGCGTCCTCCTCCTGAAGATGGGCACTGTCACGCAGGACGATGGCTGCCAGGGCCGCGGTACCCGGAGTGCACCACGTCGGTCCGGTGAACCCCCCGCGCACCAGGGCGGGAAGATGGCCGCAATGGTCCAGGTGAGCATGGGTCAGGACGACGTCGGAGATCGTCTCAATGCCCAGCGGCAGGGCCTGCCAGTTCAATCGGCGCCACTCGCGTTCGCCCTGGTACAACCCACAGTCGACGAGCGTTCGGCGCCCGTCGTTCTGGAGCAGGAACTTGCTGCCCGTGACCGTGCCTGCGGCCCCCAGGAACGTCAGAGTCGCGGCCATGACTCCCCCGATCTCCTGGTGGGACGGGTTGGGTCCGGGCTCAGCTGTGTTGGTTCATCGCCGGAACAGAGAGCAGATGGCGGATGCCGTCCCTCGCATGCCCGTCCGACGGAGAGTCCATGGGTCCGTGGGCGATGGCCACAGGGCACGAAGCCCCGTGCATGACACCTTGGCTCACCGATCCGAGGAGGAGTCCGCCGAATCCACCGCGACCGCGAGTGCCCACAACCACGAGGCAGGCGTTCTCGCTCGCCCGGATCAGGGCTTCGACCGGGAGCCCGCGCAGGCTGTGTTGGCGAACGGCGACGTCGGGGTACTTCTCCAGCCAGCTCGCGAGCGACTCGGCAACGAGGATCTGTTCCCCGTGCGCGAAGGTCGGCCAGTCGACGGTCCATATGGCTGAGGCCGAGGCGCCTTCGATGTGGTCCAGCCGCCACGCGTGGAGAACGGTCAGGCCAACGCCACGCGACCTGGCCTGCTCGAAGGCATAGGCGATCGCCAGTGCCGACGATTCCGAACCGTCCGCCCCCACGACGACGGAGGCGTCAGCAGCGGCGGGCGCCCGTCGCGCTCGGACCACGACAACGGGACAGTGTGCGTGTGCCGCCACTTGCATCGAGACCGACCCCATCAGCGCCCCCATGCCTCGGCTCACGCCGCGGGCCCCGACCACCACGGTGTCGGCAGTGTCCGACGCGTCGACGAGCGCAGATGCGGGGCCGTATGCGGGCTGGTCCCAGGTGACGGCCA
>DASVHT010000303.1:0-1667 GCA_036382455.1 Dermatophilaceae bacterium | reverse complement strand
GGTCGCGTTGTCGAGCTCGCCGGGTCGGCGTTCGCGCAGGCCGTAGGCCGTCTTGGCCAGGACGACGATGGAGCGCCCCTCGGGGGTCTCGTCGGCCAGGCTGGACAGCTGCGCGGCGTCGGCGAGCTCGCCTGCTTCGATTCCTTCGACCGGGATGAACTCGGCGGCCTGGCGGTTGCCGAGGGTGATGGTGCCGGTCTTGTCCAGCAGCAGGGTGTTCACGTCGCCGGCGGCTTCGACTGCCCGCCCTGACATCGCGAGCACGTTGTGCTGGACGAGCCGGTCCATGCCGGCGATGCCGATCGCCGACAGAAGCGCCCCGATGGTGGTCGGGATGAGACAGACCAGCAGTGCGACGAGCACGATGAGGGACTGCTCGGCGCCGGAGAAGATGGCGAAAGGCTGCAGGGTCACGGTTGCCATCAGGAACACGATCGTCAGGCTCGCCAGCAGGATGTTCAACGCGATCTCGTTGGGTGTCTTCTGCCGGGACGCGCCCTCGACCAGGGCGATCATCCGGTCGATGAAGCTCTCCCCCGGCTTGGCGGTGATCTCCACGACGATGCGGTCGGACAGCACCTTGGTGCCGCCGGTGACCGAGCTGCGGTCCCCACCGGACTCGCGGATGACGGGCGCCGACTCACCGGTGATGGCGGACTCGTCCACGCTGGCGATCCCTTCGACCACGTCGCCGTCGCCCGGGATGATCTCGCCGGCTACCACGACCACCTTGTCGCCGAGGGTGAGCTGGGTGGCGGGCACGTTCTCCGTGGCGCCGTCACTACGCAGCCGGTTGGCGATGGTCTCGGTCTTGGCCCTGCGCAGGCTGGCGGCCTGGGCCTTACCGCGGCCTTCGGCCACGGCCTCGGCGAGGTTGGCGAAGATGACGGTGAGCCACAGCCAGACCACGATCCACCAGGCGAAGGTGGTGGGGGCTTTGATGGCGAGCACGGTGCACCCCAAGGCGCCGACCTCGACGACGAACATGACGGGGCTGTGGACCATGACGCGTGGGTCGAGCTTGCGGACCGCGTCCGGGATGGATGTGAGGAACATCTTCGGGTCTATCAAGCCTGCCTTGACCCGGGCGGGGGGCGTGGGCGTGGCAGCTGACATGGTGGGAGGTCCTTCGGGTGGGGTGTTCGGGTTGCGGCCGCTGGTGGTTGTCGACATCACAGACCTTCAGCCAGTGGGCCGAGCGCCAGGGCGGGGAAGTACGTCAGCCCGGCCACGATGATGATCACGCCGGCGAGCATCAGCACGAACAAGGCGGTGTGGGTGGGCAGGGTGCCGGCTGTGGCCGGGACCGATCTCTGGCGTGCCAGCGACCCGGCCAGCCCGAGGGCGAGCACGATGGGGATCAACCGGCCCCCGAGCATGACCAGGCCGAGCGCAACGTTGTAGAAGCCGGTGTTCGCCGACAGACCGGCGAACGCGGACCCGTTGTTGTTGGCCGCGGACATGAACGCGTAGAGCACCTCGGACAGACCGTGCGGTCCCGGGTTCAGGATGGACGCCCTGGCCGCGGACAGGCCCATCGCGAGCCCGGTCCCGGCCAGCACGAGCACCGGCGTGGTCAGGATGTACAAGGAGACGAGCTTGATCTCACGGCCGGTGATCTTCTTGTGCAGGTACTCCGGGGTGCGCCCGACCATGAGGCCGGCGAT
>DASVHT010000302.1:0-4225 GCA_036382455.1 Dermatophilaceae bacterium | reverse complement strand
GGGCCACTCCTGTCGCCTTCGGAGATCGGCGCTCTGCTTGCCGGCGCCGAGGCCACGCTGGGGGACCAGCCGAGCTGGCTGGTGGGCTCGGGCAGCCTTCCGCCGGGAGTGGATCTCGACCTGTATGCCGGGCTGGTGCGTCGCTGCCGCAACGCCGGCGTCCGCGTCGCGATCGACGCGTCAGGTCCGGCGCTGCGCCATGCGGTCTCCGCGGGACCAGACCTGATCAAGCCCAACCTGGAGGAGCTCGAAGAGCTCGTCGGCAGGTCGCTCAACACCCTGGGCGACGTCCGCAACGCCGCCATCGACCTCGTCACCCATGGGGTCGCCACGGTGGTTGTCAGTCTGGGCCGGCACGGGGCTCTGCTGGTCACGCCGTCGGTTACCGCCCACGCAGGGGCGCCCATCTCCTCACCGCTGTCCACCGTGGGTGCCGGCGACTCGCTGCTCGCTGGCTACCTCTACGCGACCGGCAACGGGTCCACCCCTGTGGACGCCCTGCGCACCGGCGTCGCGTGGGGCACAGCGGCGGTCAGCCTCCCCGGCAGCCGCATGCCCACCCCGGCCGACGTCGCCGGCATACAGGTCTGGCTCACCACCGAGCCCGATCTGACCCTTTCCCTGAAGAGCTGAAGTCCCCTCTCCCAGAAGGAAACTCACCATGTCACTGATTACCGAGAACCTCGTGGTCCTGAACCTGGACTCCCCTGACCGACACGCGGCAACCCGCATCCTTGCCGAGGCCCTGGCCGGAGAGGGACGGGTCACCGACCTGGACGGCTTCCTCGCCGACGTCCGCAAGCGGGAGGAGCAGATGCCGACCGGGCTCCCCGGAGGCATCGGCATCCCCCACGCTCGGAGCGCCTACGTCACCGAACCGTCATTGGTGTTCGGGCGCTCCACAAGCGGTATCGACTGGGGAGCCGAGGACGGGCCGGCCACTCTGATCTTCCTGATCGCGGCGCCAGAGGGTGGCGGCGATGACCACCTCAAGATATTGGCCAGCCTGGCCCGGCGTCTCATGCGGACCGAGTTCCGTGAGTCCCTGATGAAAGCACCCGACGCGACCGCCGTGGTCGACGTCGTGACCCGAGAGGTCGTGAACCCATGAAGTTCGTCGGAGTTACCTCCTGCCCCACCGGCATCGCCCACACCTACATGGCCGCCGAGGGTCTGGAGCAGGCAGCCAGGGCAGCCGGCCACGAGATCGAGGTCGAGACCCAGGGGTCGGCCGGTCTAGAACCACTGAACCCCGAGACCATCGCCGCCGCCGACGCGGTGATCTTCGCGGTGGGCGTCCCGGTCCGTGACCGGGGCCGGTTCGCCGGCAAGCCGCTCGTCGAGGCGGACGTCAAGAAGGCCATCTCCGACGGCCCCGGCCTGATCGCACAAGCAGTCGCCGCAGTTGAGGAGGCCCAGGCCAACCCCGAGGCATTCGCGCAGTCACAGGCCGCAAAGCCTGCGGGCAGAGGGGGCGGCGGTCTCGTCAGCAAGGTCGACTCGAGCGCGCCCGTGGGCACCCGAATCCGCCAGTGGCTGATGACGGGTGTGAGCTACATGATCCCGTTCGTCGCTGCGGGCGGCATCATGATCGCCCTGGGCTTCATGGTTGCTCAGCTCGCGGGCGGCAAGAACGGCGCGATCGTCGTCACCAAGTTGTACTCGCTCACCGGCCCGCCCGACCCGAACCCGACCCACATCGTCAACATCGTCACTGACTTCAACCCGACGGACGGGATGCACTGGGCAGCTCTGCTGTTCTTGGTCGGCGCGGCAGCGTTCGGCTTCCTCGTGCCGATCCTGTCTGGGTTCATCGCGTTCGCGATCGCGGACCGCCCCGGCCTGGCCCCGGGCATCGTCGGAGGCGCTATCGCCTCGACCATGGGAGCCGGGTTCCTCGGCGGCATCGTCACCGGCTTCATCGGCGGCTTCGCGGCCCTCTGGATCAGCCGCTGGAAGGTCCCCAAGGGCGTTCGGGGAGTCATGCCGGTCGTCGTCATCCCGCTGCTGTCCACCATCATCACCGGTGCCGCGCTCGTGCTGATCCTGGGCCGGCCGCTCAAGGGGCTGTCGGACGGCCTGGCGAGCTGGCTCGGCGGGCTCACCGGCACCAACCTGGTCATCCTGGGTGTCATCCTCGGCCTGATGATGGGCTTCGACCTGGGTGGGCCGGTCAACAAGGTGGCCTACACATTCGCGACCACCGGTCTGGCTGCCGCCGGCACCGCAACAGACGCGCCCTCACTCAAGATCATGGCCGCTGTCATGGCCGCCGGGATGGTCCCGCCGCTGGGCATGGCACTGGCGACCACCCTGCGCCCAAAGCTCTTCTCCGAGGCGGAGCGTGAGAACGGGCAAGCGGCCTGGCTGCTCGGTGCGTCCTTCATCTCTGAAGGCGCCATCCCGTTCGCGGCCGCCGACCCCTGGCGGGTCATCGTCTCGAGCATGTCCGGCTCGGCCGTCGCCGGTGCTCTGGCCATGGCCTTCGGAAACACCTTGCGGGCACCGCACGGTGGTATCTGGGTCGTGCCGCTGATCGGGAGCCCGCTGCTCTACATCCTCGCCATAGCGATTGGCACGGTAGTGACAACCGCCGTGGTCGTGGCCCTGAAGACCGCCGGCCCGGGACCGGTCAAGACCGAGCTCGACGCGGAGGCTGCCGAGGTCGTCACGGTCTGACTACGCTCAGACAACAGCCCGTTCAGGCAGCCAGCCCGTCCAGGCTCTGCCCCGACCAACGACCAAGGAGAGACATGCCAGAGCGCACCGTCACCATCGCCTCATCGGTGGGGCTGCACGCCCGACCTGCCGCCCTGTTCGTCCAGGCGGCAACCGCAACCGGGCTTCCGATCCAGATCGGTCGCACCGGTGAGGAGCAGGTTGATGCCCGAAGCATCCTGGGTGTCATGGCGTTGGGCGCCAAGCACGGCGAGGAGGTCACACTGACCGCCGATGGTGACGGCGCAGAGTCAGCGCTGGACGAGCTGGTCGCGCTGCTCTCACGCGACCTCGACGCTGAGGAGTGAGCGGGATGTCGGCGGTCGAGACCCGCCACGGCATCGGGGTCTCCCCAGGCACCGCGGTCGGACCGGTGGTCCAGGTGCGTCCACCGGTCCGACCACCGGCGCAGGAGCCAGCGGCCACTGATCCCGCCGGGTCAGGGCAGCTGGTCCGGCAAGTCCTGGAGTCGGTCGCCAGCACCCTGGACGACCGCGCCGCCAGGGCCGACGCGACGGCGAAAGAGATCCTCACGGCCACCGCGATGATGGCTCGCGACCCCGGTCTTGCCGCTGCCGCGGACAAGCACCTGGCCAGCGGCCGCGGCCCGGCCACGGCCGTTGACGCGGCGGCAGAGGAGTACTGCGCCCTCTTCGCCGCAGCCGGAGGGTACCTGGCCGAACGCGTGACGGACCTGCGCGATGTGCGCGACCGGGCTGTGGCCAGGCTCCTCGGCCTGGAGGACCCGGGCGTGCCCGAGCTGAACGAACCCTGCGTGATCGTGGCGCACGACCTGGCCCCGGCGGAGACGGTCAGCCTGAGACGTGACATGGTGCTGGCCATCGTCACGGAGTCCGGGGGCCCGACAAGCCACACTGCCATCCTGGCCGCCCAGATGGGCATTCCAGCGGTCGTGCAGGTACCTCGTGCAGTCGCCATCGAGGTCGGCACGGTCCTTGCGGTCGATGGCTCCACGGGCGAGGTGTTCGTCGACCCGGACCCATCCACCCGCATCGAGCTGGTCCAGCGCAGCGAACGCCGGGCCAAGGCGTTGGGGACGACCTCTGGCCCCGGTGTCACCAGCGACGGCCACCCGGTCGCCCTGTTGGCCAACATCGGTACGGCTGCGGACGCGGAGCGCGCTGGTGCGCTCGATGTCGAGGGTGTGGGCCTGTTCCGGACCGAGTTCCTGTTCCTCGACCGGGACACGGCGCCGTCGCTGGAGGAGCAGGTCGCCGTCTACACGCGGGTCTTCGAGGCTTTCGGGTCACGACGGGTTGTCGTGCGGACGCTTGATGCCGGAGCGGACAAGCCGCTGGCGTTCGCCGACCTCGGTCCGGAGGAGAACCCTGCCCTCGGCAGGCGCGGCCTGCGGCTCTCGGCCGAACGCCCAGAGCTGCTGGACACCCAGCTCACCGCGCTCGCCAGCGCGGCGCGGGATACAGGGGCGGACGTTCGCGTGATGGCGCCGATGGTGGCCACGGCCGAGGAGGCCGCGTGGTTCGCC
>DASVHT010000301.1:0-6433 GCA_036382455.1 Dermatophilaceae bacterium | reverse complement strand
TGACAACAACGGGATCCCAGGTGACGATCAGGGTGGCGTTGAACAGCGCTGTTACGTGCTCCGTTGACCGTTCGGTAATGAGCATCTGATCGCTGATGGTCCGTTGGGCAGCCACACTGACGTCATGCCGCTGCTAGTCGACCCAGCCGTTGCCCCCGGTACCCTCGCGCGACTGGCCCAGCCGGTTCTGTACCTGCACGACGTTGTGCTGCGCCCCTGGCGGGCGTCAGATGCGGCAGTCGCCGCCGAGGCTTGCTCCGAGCCCAGCATTCAACACTGGCACGCACGGTCGATGACCAAGGATGAGGCTCGGGCCTGGATCGACTCGTTGCCTGGTCGGTGGGATCAGGAGAGCGGAGGCGGTTGGGCTGTCGTCAACCCATCCGGCCTGCTCGGCCAGATCAGCCTGCGCCGGGAGCCAAAAGGAAGGACTCGCGGAAGTGTCGTACTGGGTGCTCCCTGCGGCGCGTGGTCATCGAATGGCAACCCAAGCCCTGCGCACGCTGAGTACGTGGGTCTTCGATGAACTCAACCTGCACCGTGTTGAGCTCGCCCACTCCACGCTGAACCCGGCCTACGTCGCAGTCACGGATCGGTGACCGGCCACCGACTGTCAGTGGTCATCTCTGACACCGAGCGCCCGATCAGCTGCCTAGGATTTCGGTGCACTGGCCGGGCAGTGTGCGCGAATCCGTGTCCATAGTCGTGGTGATCGATCAGGGCCGTGCACGCGTGGGACATCTGGGTGCGCGTGCGCACGCGCGGACGAGGAGTATGACCGCATGACAGTGATGGACAGTGCCGAGGGTGGGCGCCGCTTGCGATGCGCGCTCTTCGTGGATTTCGACAACGTGTATATCGGGTTGCAGCGCCTCGACCCCAGCGCTGCCGAGGCGTTTGCCAGCGCCCCGACTCACTGGCTCACCGCTCTGGAGACCGGCACTGACGCGGAGGGCGAGTTCTCCAGGCGGTTCCTGATTCGAGCCTGCTACCTGAACCCCTCAGTCTTCTCGCAGTTCCGGCCGAACTTCACGCGCGCGGGTTTCAGCGTCGTCGACTGCCCGTCGTTGACCCAGCAAAGCAAGAGCAGCGCCGACATCAACCTGGTGCTCGATGCGGTGGATGCCTTGAGCGCAGAGACCCGGTACGACGAGTTCGTGATTCTGTCGGCGGATGCCGACTTCACGCCGCTCGCTCTTCGTTGCCGCGCAGCCGATCGACGCGTCACGATCATCACCGCCGGGCCGGCTGCCAGCGCATACAGGGCTGTGGCGGACACCGTCATCACAGCGGACGAGCTCGCCGAGCTGGTGAAGCATCCCGAACCAGCAGCACTGGAGGAACCCTCAATACCGACCATCGAGAATGGGCCAACGTCGCCCCGGACCTCGCCGCCAAGCACCCCAACAAAGGGCGGATCGTCCCCGAACAGCCCGGCACGCAAAGCCGTCCTGCGCCTCGTGCGCTCGGCCGATCGCCCGCTAGCGGGCAGCGTGGTGGCCCAAGTCGCCCACAAAGCGGACCCATCCCTGTCCACGTCGGGATGGGAGGGCGCTGGAGCCTTCTTCCCATGGCTCGCCCAAGCGGTCCAGGAACTGGGAGCGGCATCACGTCCGGCTCCTGGGTTCGTCTGGGATCCGAAGCGATTCAGCGAGGCAGACCTTCCGAGCGCAAGCACTGTCGACCTGCCACCTCTGCAGCGCCAGGTCGTCGATGTCACGGACATCCCGAACCTGCCGTCCGAGCGATACCGAATCCTGCTCACCACTCTGGCCGACGACGTGACCGCAGCCCCGTTCGATCGGCCGGAGACGTCAAAGCGGGTACGCGACGCCTGCCAGGCCGCGGGTGCGAAGATCGGCCGGGCATCGGTCAACACGGTGATCGCCGGTGTTCTGTATGCCGGCCTCGACCTGACTGCGAAGCCCAGCGCAAAGAAGGTCGCCGAGACCTGGGCCAACAACGTCATCGGACTATGCCGAGGGGCTCGGATGGAGCTCAACCAGCAGGACGTCGCAGCCATTCGCGCCTGGGTCGGCGGCGGACTGCTTAAGAAGTAGGTCGGCCGCAGCCCAACGCGACCAGCATGGTCAGCTACTGCCCCCGTCAGGTCGGAGAAACTTGTGCCGCAAGCCGATGGCTGGGCGGGAACGGTGCGGCAGTCGATCGTTCACCTCCGCTCGGCCCTCGAGCGGGCGGAGAAGCGTAAGCCGGGGCTCGTCCATGCGGCAGCGCCGATGTCGACGCCGATTTGCGCTGCCTCGGCATCTAACGGACGCGCCCGGGCGCTTTGGCTCGCCCGTGTCAGACCGGGTCGACTGTGCGGGTGACCACCCAGCGGTGCGGGGAAATCGGCCGCGTGCGTGCGAAGCCGTGGTTCTCGAAGGCGGCCATCGGACCGGTGTGCAGGAACGACCCCGACAGCGTGCGATCGTCGGTCTCCTCCGGGTAGCCCTCGACCGTGCCGCCGCCGTGGCCAGCGATCTCGGCCAGCGCCCCGCCGAGCGCGGCGTCCGCGACGCCGCGGCGGCGCAGGCCCTTGCCGGTGAAGAAGCACGTGATGCGCCAGTCAGGGAGGGCGGTGAGGCCCTTCTCGTAGCGGCGCCGGCTCTTGATCTCCGTCAGCTCCCCCGGGGATCCGAATTGGCACCAGCCCAGGCACTGGTCGCCGTCAAGGACGAGCGCGGCGTGGGTGCGGCCCTCGCGTACGCGCTGCTCCTTCTCGGCTCGGTTCTGCGCAGGGGTGCGCCCCTTGCCCACCTCGACGTGGAAGCCCATGCACCAGCAGCCGCCCCACACGCCGTTGTTCGCCTCGACCAGCCGGGCAAACGCGGGCCACGTATGCACGTCCAGAGGCCGGACGGAGAGGGCACCGGTCGTCTCGCCTGTCGCTCTCGGATCGTTCACGGACACACTGTCAGTATGGCCGCGGGCAGCCCGCTGCCTGCCCGCGCTCCGGGACCCGTCAACCGCGGCCGAACCGGTCGGCAAGGCGGGACGGTGTCATTGCTCGGTCCGCGCGGCTGCGGTGGCTGGGGCAACGTCGAAGCCTGGAGAACTTCGACGACCGCCCGACACCGCGCCTACCAAGTCCTCCAGAACACCGTCGCTTGACACTGGGCTTGTCTTGCCGCGGTCCGCGGTCCGCGGTCCGCGCGCTCGTGCCGATGGCGGGTCTTGGCTTGGCTGTCGACGTCCATCTTCTGCCATTGTTCTGGTCAGAGGCCTGAGCAGTCTCGGACGAAGGCAGCGAGACGTTCAGCGAACCTGTCGGGCTCGGCGAGGTGGACCATGTGGCCGCGCCCCGGCCACTCCTCGATCTGTGCACCCCGCACGTGCCTTCGGAGATGCTCGCGGTCCACGTCGCTGAGCGTCTGGCCCATGATGGCGAGGTACGGAACCGCAATGGCGTCGGCCACCGCATCGATACGTCGTTGCAGCTCGGCTGGTGTCTCCGCGAGCAGCTCGGCCCAGTAGCCGAGGACCAGATCCTGGCGAATGGTCTGGGTCGCTGCCACCTGCGACCGCATCGGGGCGGGCAGCGCATCGACGCCCATGCTCTGACGAATCGGCTCGAACGCCAGGTCGAAGCCATCCCCGTGCAGCGCGGGTGCCATCCGCTGGACCATCTCGGCGAAAGGCCGCACGTTGAGCGGTTGATCGACGTTGACCACACCTGCGGTGGCGTATTTCGCCGCGTACATCGAAACGATCGCAACGGCCATCGAGTGCCCGACCATGACCGGACGGTCGATGCTCAGCGCGGTGAGGGTGTCATGCAAGCTGTGAGCGACCGCTTCGAGGGGTTGCGGCGGTCCTGGCGTCTCGCCGTGCCCAGGCAGATCCACGCTGATGCATTGGAAACGGTCGGCGAGGCGAGCAGTGATGGGACGCCAGGTGGCGCGGCTGAACGTCAGGCCGTGCACGAACACGATTACCGGCCCGGACCCCTCCTGGTTGTAGGCGAGGGAAGTGGCTCTGTCGGGCATGTCGTGCTCCTTGCCTTTCGATACACTGTACCGTAACGATGTGACGGTACGCTGTCAAACATGGGCCGCCCCCGACTTCATGATGAACGCACCGGTGCGGCGTTGCTCGAGGCAGCAGAGGGCATCGTCGAGACGGACGGCCCGGAAGCACTGTCCGTACGCCGGGTCGCGGACGAAGTCGGTACCACCAGCCGCGCGGTCTACACGGTGTTCGGATCCAAACTGGGCATGGTCGTGGCCCTCGGATCGCGCGCGTTCGACCTGCTGGGGGCGGCCGTGGAGGCGCTCCCCGTGACCGACGACCCTGCGGCCGATCTCGTCGCTTCCGGCGTTGTCGGGTTTCGCACCTTCGCGCTGCAACACCCCGCCCTGTTCCGCATCGGGGTGCAACGCGACGCGCTGTCACCGGAGGTTGCCCGAGGTTTCGCAGGGGCAGCGACCGTGGCACTCGGCAGCCTGCACGCACGCATCGCTCGGTTATCGGACAACGGCGGCCTCGGGCACCGGTCCGTCCCGGATGCCACGTGGGAATTTCACGCGCTCTGCGAGGGTCTCGCCGCGCTTGAGCTGCGCTGCAACCTGCCGTCGGCGCACGCGCAACAGCTGTGGACCGACGCACTGAGCGCACTTCTCGCCGGCTGGCGGCTGTAGTCGCCAGCATCGGAGCGCGTCGGTATGGAGGCGGCCGACCCGCCCGCAGATTCCGCTCATGGCGCGATGGTTGGGAGTTCTCTTGTTCGTAGACCGATCGGCTACCGGGGCCGCATCAGGTGTCGCTGAAGAAGGGCAGCACCACCGAGCCGAAGCGACCCTTGGCATCGTCGCGTCCGCGGCTCGCGGGTATGTCGGCCCACTGATGTCCTGCTCCCTTGGCCGGCGCCCACGTCGTCTCTACCCCGGCAGGTGGAGCAGTTGAGGTCACTCGGCCCGGCCCGTTCACCTAGGCCACGGGCGACCTGACGTTGCTCCCTGCGGCGGCGTTGCCTGACTTGGCACTGGCAGACCCTCCGCGAGTCCGCTGCGTGGCCTGGACTGTACCGGCATAGTGTCGGGTATGGCCCTGCATCGCGGTTCCAGCCAGAACGAGTCCACCACCGGAAGCTCCAATCCACTGATCACCGAGGCCAACCCCGCACTCGGGCAACGCCTGACGTCGCCGAAGAGTCGCCTGGCGCAGGATCCGGTTCCGGCCGATGTCGCCTACCAGCTGATCCACGACGAGCTGCTGCTCGATGGCAGTGCCCGGCTGAACCTCGCCACCTTCGTCACGACGGGGATGGAACCCCAGGCCCGCCAGCTCATGGCCGACTGCGTCGACAAGAACATGATCGACAAGGACGAGTACCCCCAGACCGCCGAGCTCGAGCGGCGGTGCGTGGCGATGCTGGCCGACCTGTGGCACGCCCCATCCCCCGATCAGGCCACCGGCTGCTCGACCACCGGCTCCAGTGAGGCGTGCATGCTGGCCGGAATCGCCCTTCACCGACGCTGGGCCGCCCGCGTCAATGACCGCACCCGCCGACCGAACCTGGTCATGGGCGCAAATGTCCAGGTCTGTTGGGAGAAGTTTTGTCGCTACTGGGACGTTGAACCGCGGATCGTGCCGATGAGCGGTGAGCGTTTTCATCTTGACGCGGAACAGGCCGTGGCCCGCTGTGATGAGGACACCATCGGGGTTGTGACGATCTTGGGTTCGACGTTCGACGGCAGCTACGAGCCGATCGCCGACATATCCGCCGCCCTCGATGAGCTGGCCAGCCACGGGGGGCCGGACGTGCCGATTCACGTCGACGGTGCCTCAGGAGCGATGATCGCCCCGTTCCTGGACCAGGACCTGCTGTGGGACTTCCGGCTTCCTCGGGTCGCATCCATCAACACCTCGGGTCACAAGTACGGGCTGGTCTATCCCGGCGTCGGTTGGGTTCTGTGGCGCGACGCCGCTGCGCTGCCCGAGGAGCTGATATTCAACGTGAACTACCTCGGCGGCAACATGCCCACCTTCGCATTGAACTTCTCCCGTCCCGGCGCGCAGGTCGTCGCGCAGTACTACATCTTCTTTCGCCTCGGGCGTAACGGCTTCCACGCCGTGCAACAAGCCGCGAGAGATGTCGCCATGTTTCTTTCCGGGCACATCGGGGCCATGCCAGAATTTCGACTTCTCTCCCGCGGCGATGAACTGCCCGTCTTGGCGTTTACGACCACCGAACGCGTCTTGGGCTGGGATGTCTTCGCCCTGTCACGAGCCCTTCGCGAACGCGGTTGGCAGGTCCCTGCCTACACCTTCCCCGCGGACCGCCAAGACCTTTCCGTCCTGCGGATCGTGTGCCGCAACGGCTTCAGCCACGACCTCGCCGACCTGTTGCTGGCCGACCTCAACGCCGTCGTCGACCATCTCAATAACGACAGCCGCCTGGGCACTGCCACCGGTCCATCCGGCTTCCGCC
>DASVHT010000300.1:0-1724 GCA_036382455.1 Dermatophilaceae bacterium | reverse complement strand
CACCTGGCGACCCTGACCCGCAACACCCTGCGCGTTCGCACCGACACCGCTGGCGAGTTCGATCTCGTTGCCGTCCCCACTCCGACCCAGCGACAGGCCTTCGATCTGCTCGGGGCGACCATCCCACTGCGGCTCCAGTATCCAGCAAGCCACACCCGATAGGAACGAGAATGCCTGGTCAGCGATGGTCAAGCCCGACCATGATCACGTAACTTCGGTCTAGGCAACGTCGAGCGCAAGATCTGCACCTTGCCCCGACGGCGCGAGCTCGGGCAGTCGCGTTATCCGGCGCAGCTCTGTGTGCCGGCCTTCACTGTCAGGTGACGTGGAGGGTCGGCGCGCCGACCCCGTATAGTCCGCCGCCAGACAGCAGGGATGAGGGATGGATGGTACAGCCGAGAAGTCGGCGCTGGACCCGACGCCGAACCATGCTACTGGCCGCCCTACTCCTGCTCGCCGCTGCCGTGACAGCAGCGGCACTGTGGGTCATCGGCGTCCGGCGTGGATCGACCTCAAGTGCATCCGCCTGCCGTTCGGCGCCCCCGTCGACGGCTCCCAAACCGTCGGAAGCCCTCACCCCAAGGCCGACGGCCCAACCTTCCCCGCAACCGCCACCCCTTGCCGCAGCGAGACACTATGAGTATGTATTCCCCGACGGCGGAATGGACGTCTACGACGCCGACGCCAATTGGAACCTAGTCAAGCACGTTTACCTACCTACCAACGCAGGAGTCCGCGGCGTGGCCGTCGGCGTTCCGGAGGGCATGCTCTACGTCAGCTACGGTGGCGACGGTGGCGTCCACCACAACGGGTCTTTGCTCAAGTACGACCTTGCCCGGGACCAGATCGTCTGGAACGTCGACTACGATCACGGCATCGACAGTTTCTCCATCACTCCCAATGGCAACCGGATCTACATGCCGGACGGCGAGATCTCAGGCGACAGCACCTGGTGCGTCGTAGATACCTCCAACGGCGCCGAGATCGGCAGAATCGAGGGCGGCATCGGACCGCACAACACGGTGGTGTCGGCCTCCGGCCAGCACGTCTACTTCGGCGGCCGCTTTGACGACCACTTGATTGTGGCGGACACGACCACCGGAAAGGTCACCGGCCGAGTCGGTCCGCTCAAGCAGGACCTGCGACCGTTCGCCATCAGCGCAGACGAACGCTATTCGTTCACCACCGCGAGCGACTACATCGGCTTCCAGGTCAGCGACATCTTCGCGCGGCGAGTCCTGTACTCCGTGCCGGTGCCGGGCTTTCGGCGAAACCCGCCGTCCGCGCTGAACGCGCCCAGCCACGGCATTTCGCTGAGCCCCGACGAGCGCGAGGTGTACGTCATCGACCAGCCGAACAGCTACGTGCACGTTTTCGACGTCACGGGTCTGCCGGCTGCTGCACCACGCAAGGTCGCCGACATTGCCCTGCGCTCGCCGCTGGGCGAGGGGGCAGAGAAGGGCTGCGCCTACGACTGCGAGAAGTTCGGCTGGCTGCAGCACAGCCTCGACGGCCGCTACGTCTACGTGGGTGACTCCGGTGACGTCATCGACACCAGCACCCGCACCGTCGTGGCGACGCTGCCGGCGATGACCAACTCGCGCAAGATGCTCGAGGTGGATTGGGCCGCTAATCGGGTGGTGGCCTCCAGCGGACGCCAGAACGAGCGCTTCGCCCTCCGCTAGCCGGCTGGTCATCAGTCAACAATGTCGGTACTGCAGATA
>DASVHT010000299.1:0-1810 GCA_036382455.1 Dermatophilaceae bacterium | reverse complement strand
CCGAGGGTGACGGCCCTGGGTACTTCGTGAGCTCGGCCAACCCGCGGATCGTGGAGGGCAAGCCCTCGAAGAACCCGCGCTACCTGCAGCAGCGACCGGACCGCACCGATGCCAAAGCCACTGCGGTCGCGGAGCTGTCCTCGCGCCTGGTTCGCCGTCTGCCCGCTGGGGCGCCGCTGTCGCTGCCGGTGCAGGTGGTCGCCGCCGGGCGGCGGAACAACCCTCCCGACGGACCGGTGCCGTCGCTGTGCTCCTACAGCCCGTTGCACTACATGGAGCTGCCTGAGCTGTTCATGGAGTTCATCTCGTCGATGACCGGCAAATCCCCCTCCACGACCGGGGCCGGCTCCGAGGGCGCGCTGACCAAGGGCCCCTTCAACGCCATGCCGGCCATCATCGACCTGAACGCCTCGGTGCTGTCCTACGCGCTCACCGGCTACGACGGATGGCTGTCCGCAGCTGGGTACGTCGGGCCCCATGTGCGGGTGGACCACGACGTCTCCCTGCTTGTGCCGGAGCTGTTCTCGCGGATGACCCCGGACGAGAGGGACGCCGGCAACCTCATCGCCGAGGGCGCCTTGGAGAAGCTGACCGACTTCGAGCACGACGGCAAGCGTGTGGCCGCCAGCCGGCTGGGCTACCGGATGACCGACAAGCTGGCCACCAAGTACTTCGGCCGGATCTTCCTGCACCCGGAGGTGGTCTTCACCCCGGAGATGCTGCGCCCGGAACTGCAGGACGAGGGGATCTTCGCCGAGTCGGTCGCCACGATCGTGACCACGCATGAGTGGGTGGCGCGCTCGTACTTCGAGGACGGCACGATCGCACTGGCCGTCCCGCCACTGCGGGCGCTTTTGGAGATCATGGCTGAGGGGGCCACCGCCGAGGGATGGGGACTCGACTCGCCGGAGTTCCGGGTCATGTTCACCCGCGAGGCGGTCCTGGCATCGGACTGGTACGCGCAGCGACTGGATGCCAAGCAGGCCGCAGCCAGCTCCCGAGCCGACGCAGGACTCGCTGCGATCGAGAGGTTCGTCTCCACTGCCGGGAACGAGGAGCCCACGGCCCGGCTGGGCATGCCCGAGCGGGTGGAGGCAGCGCGCTTGGCGGCGCAGCAGCTGGCCAGCGCGGAGTACCGCGATCAGCTGGTCGGCACCACGGGCAGCACACCCCTTTAGAGCGTGGCCGCCCCGCTGACGGGGCCGGGTCGGTCACGCCGACCGGTCTACTCCAGTGGGTTCGCAGGCTCGTCGACCACGGCAACGCCCACGGATGACGTAGAGGTGCGAGCGTAGGGGGACGCCATACGTGAGCAGCGTCAGTGTTGGCCTCCGCTAGGTGCTTCCTCGAGCCGGGGCACGTCTGTGGCACTTCTGAGCGGCCCGATCCAACGTCATGAACTCCCGCGATGGGCGTGCCTTCTGGTCATGTGAGGGATCCTCATGCGAGGCGGCCCGGCGGGCATCGGCTGCACCCAAACGGCGGCGACGAGTGCCTCTTGGCCGTGCCAGCAGTGAGAGCCAGCCGGCTGAGGCGTCGTTCGTTCACGGCACGTGGGATGGAGCTGTTTGGTCTTGGCTTTCCTCCGCGGAATGGTACGCAGTCGGGGTGTTCCAGCGCTGGCGGTGAGGGTCAACGGACCCAGGCTGCACGGCCGATCGAACGCAGAGTGGCTGTGCGGAAGTCGTTGGGTGTGACGCCGATGTCGCCGCAAGCGTCGCGAGGGTGACATTGAAGTCGACTGCGACCAGCACCCGTAGCCGTGCCGCCAAGGCGGCAACCGCAGCGGAGCTCTGTGCTTGTCTGAGTC
>DASVHT010000298.1:0-7785 GCA_036382455.1 Dermatophilaceae bacterium | reverse complement strand
CGCGATCCCGTTCGGCACAAGGCTGAAGGCGCCCTCCTCTTCCTGGGCGTTGTGCAGGCGGAGCACGGCATACAGCCCGTAAAGCAGGCGACGCAGCTCGACGATGTCCTCGGGCTGGGCGGTCTCGATGTCGAGTCCTGCGAGAAGCCGTCGAAGCCGTGACACCTGGTGCTCGATCTCCGCGTGCGTCCTGCTCATCGCCGCCGTCGCATCCGTCCCGCCGAGCGCCCGGCTCACCAGGGGAACAAGCAGCTCCTCGTCGGCCCGCTCGTGCGGAAGCAGCTCACCCTCCAGCCGGTTCAGGAGTGTGAGCACCGGGGAGAGGTTGACGTTGTGGGTGGACAGTGAGTCGGCCGTGGACCTGATCTTCTCGATCAGCGGCAGCACTGCGTCGTGCTCGGCCCGCAGCCGGAGAGCGGTGGCGACGTCCGCCGGGGCCATGGCGATCGTGTGGACCGCCCCTGGCAGCACGGCGCGCAGAGCGAGGCCGATAGCAAGCACATCGATGACCTCCTGAACGACCGCGCCAGCCGCTGGCGGAAGGAGTCCGATGGCCGCCACGACCATCGCTGCGAGCGAGAGCCCCATGCCGACCATGACCGCCTGAAGCGCGATCCCCTTGGAGCGACGCGCGATCAGGATCGCGTCTGCCAGGGCGTCGACCCGGTCGACGGTGAGAACGACGTCGGCGGCTTCTGACGAGGCTGTCGCCCCGCGTGCGGCAAGCGCCACCCCTACGTCAGCCGCAGCGAGCGCGGGAGCGTCGTTGATCCCGTCGCCGACCATGATCGTCCGGCCGTTCGCCGACTCCCGGTCGATCGCGGCGAGCTTGTCCGCGGGGTCGCAGTCGGCCAGCACGGCATCGACGCCCACGATGCGCCCGACCATGTCTGCGATGTCGGCGCGGTCGCCGGTGACCAGGACGACGCGCTTGATCCCCGCCAGCCGCATCGCGCGAACCATGCGGGGCGCGTCCGGGCGGATCGCATCATCGAGCAGGAATACTCCGGCGGGTTCATCGTCGACGGCGACGAAGACGGTCAGCGAGCCATCCAGGTCGGCACGCCGGCGCACCTGGCGGACCCACGGCGGCGCGCTGTCGCCGACGATCCACTCGGCCTTGCCCACCCTCACCCGGTGGTTGCCGACGGTCCCCTCCAAGCCATAGCCATGGACCTCCTTGACGTCATCGGGCATCTCCAGAACGAGTCCTCGACGGATGGCGCCGGTGACGATGGCGCTCGCCAGGACGTGCACCGACACCTGGTCGAGGCAGGCGGCGAGTCGCAGCACCTCGTCCGCACTCATCTGATCACCCGCGGTGACGACATCGGCCAGGACCGGATGGCCCTGGGTCAGGGTGCCGGTCTTGTCGAAGAGCAGGACGCGCCCGCCGGCCAGCTGCTCGAGGGCGCCACCCCCCTTGATGACGACGCCGATGTGGGCCGCACGGGACAGACCGGACATGATCGCGATCGGGGCCGCCAGCAGCAGCGGGCACGGCGTCGCGACGACGAGTACGGCGACGGCGCGGACAGCGTCGCCGCTGATGGCCCAGGACGCGCCCGCCAGGACAAGAGTGAGTGGGACGAAGAGGATGGCGAAGCGATCGGCAGCGCGGACGAACGGCGCCGACGAGGCCTGGGCCTGTTCGACGAGGCGCACCACACCGGCATACGTGGACTCCGCGGCGGCCGCTGTCGCGACCATCTCGATGGGCGGACCCGCGTTGACCACACCGCTGCGGACAGCCTCCCCGGCGCTCCGCTCGACGGGGAGCGGCTCCCCCGTGAGTGCGGACTCGTCCATGGAGGCCTTGGACAGGAGCCGCCCGTCCACAGCGATGATCTGCCCCGTGCCCACGAGCAGGCGATCACCGGAGACGACCTCGTCCACCGGGACCTCGACGATCCCACCCTCGACGAGCCGGCGCGCCGTACGTGGTGCCCGCTCGACCAGAAGGCTCAGCTCGCGCCGGGCACGGGCGGCCGCCCGGGCCTCCAGCAGCTGCCCGCTTGCGAGCATCACCGTGATCATGGCGCCGGCGAAGGGCTCGTCGACTGCGAGTGCGCCCGCCAGGGCAAGAACCGCGATGACGTCGACACTGAGCTGGCGGCGGCGGATCGCGCCGACCGTCCAGTACAGCGAGAATGCAAGGCCGAGCAAGGTGCCGACGACCCACAGAATGCTGGCGGGCGTGCCAGCTGCCATCAGCCACGCCGCGCCGCCCGCGAGCAGCAGCAGGGTGGAGGAGGCGAAGAGGAGCATCTCCTTGCTCTCGCGTAACCGGGTCACGGCGCCATTCTCCTTGCGCCGCTGGCCCGGCCGAACGGACGAAGGTCCCGCCTCATCTGCCAGCTCCCAGCCTCGTGGTATGTCTCCACTGTGAATAGCCTCTTGACTGCAGGCTGCCAGCAACATACTTCACTCACGACGCGACGAGCATCTGGTCGTCACCACCCCGGAGGGCCCGTTGCCCGCAGGCGTCATCACGGCTCGTCCGAGCCACGTTCGAACGGGAGAAATCATGAAGGTCGCAGGGCTGGTTCTTGCCGCAGGCGGCGGAACCCGCTTCGGTCGACCCAAGGCTGTGGTCGAGGTCGGCGGTCGCCGGCTGGTCGATCTGGCCATCGAGTCGTGCCTCCGGGCCGAACTGAGCCCCGTGGTCGTCGTCCTTGGTGCCGTATGGCTCACACCCATGCCACCGGCGGGCAGTGTGGCCGGCACGACGACCGACATCTGGCTGGTGGACAACACCGACTGGGCCACCGGTATGGCCTCGTCCCTGCGGGCAGGCCTGGCGGCTCTGGAGACCGAGCTAGACGTCGACGCCCTGGTCGTGACTCTCGTCGACACTCCCTCCGTCGGCGAGCAGCACCTGAGGCGCATCGGTGCGGCTCTTGTCGACGGCGCGACGGCTGCCGTGGCGACGTACAACGGGCAGGCCCGCACCCCTGTCGGACTGGTTCGCGGGGTCTGGCCGGACGTGGTCCGAACCATTGCAGGGGACGAAGGGGCCAGGACGTGGCTTCGGGCCAACCCCCACCTGGTCACGGACGTGGAGTGCGCAGACCTCGGCCCATGGACCGACGTCGACTCGCCCGAAGACCTGCCGCGTTGACCTGTCCTGCTGAACGCGATCAACCAGCTCTGGCAAGGGGTTCCGAATCAGCCCGCCGAGGCTAGACTCACGACGGAGCCGATCACGCCACAGTGAAGTTGCAGCACGCGAGTCCCTCGGGCCCGCCAACCGTCACACCACATGGCGACTTTGGGCGATGTCAGGCGACGTCATAGGGCCTGACTTGGCAGTACGCACAGGGCATGGCCGTAGTCAGCAGTCGTCGACCAACAACAGGGGAGTCGCTTCAATGAACGCCACAAGCTCAGAGATCCAGGAACCGTCCACGGCCATGGCTGGAGACAAGCTCGCCGGGAGAGTTGCTCTGGTTACCGGCGGGAGCCGGGGGATCGGGGCAGCCATCTGTCAGAGCCTGGCAGCCCAAGGCGCTTCAGTGGCTGCCGGATACAGCGTCAACACCCCTCGCGCCGAACAGTTCCTGGCTGACTTCAAGGAGAAGTTTGCCGGGGAAGGGCAGGCGACCATCCACAAGGGCAACGTCTCGAGCCCGGAGGACTGCCGCCGTGTGGTCCAAGAGGTGCTCGACCAGCACGGCCGGCTCGACATCCTGGTCAACAACGCGGGTATCACGGCCGACAAGATGGCCATGAAGATGTCGGTGGACGACTGGAACACGGTCATTGCCGTGAACCTCTCAGGCTCGTTCTACATGGCTCAGCCGGCTCTTGAACACATGGTGGAGCGGGGGACGGGTCGCATCATCTTCGTCTCCTCTGTCATTGGCGAGACCGGCAACATCGGCCAGGCGAACTACGCGGCTTCCAAGGCGGGCATGCTCGGGCTGACCAAGACACTCGCGAAGGAGGCCGCATTCCTCCTCGCGCGAGCGGGCAAGCTTTCAGAAGCCGGACTCGGTGTCACGGTGAACACGGTGACACCTGGTTTTGTGGCGACCGAGATGCTCGAGAACGTGCCGGACAAAGTGCTCGACAAGATCAAGTCGCAGATCCCCCTGGGCCGGTTGTGCCGCCCCGAAGAGATCGCGCGCGTTGTCCACTTCCTGGCCGCGGACGCGTCCGCATACATCACCGGCCAGGTGTGGGGCGTCAACGGCGGCCTGGACATGTAGGTATGGTTGGCGTCGTGGTGCTTGACATGCCAAGCAACCGGACGGTATGTTGTGCGTGTGCCGGATGTGCCGTGCACCTTCCATCACCTTGAGGAGATCACGATGGCAACAGCCACCAAGACCACGCCCACGACCGAGATGCCCGCGCTTGCCCAGAAGATCCGCGAGCAGCTGGTCTCCACGGTCCGTCAGGGCCAGCAGCTCTCCGTCGACGCCGCCCAGACCTGGGTCAAGGCCGTGTCGGTTCTTCCGATCCCGGACCTGCCCGCCATCCCCGGCGTCCCCGCCCTTCCCGGCGTGGAAGCCGCGACCAAGTTCACCTTCGACCTCGCCGCGGACCTGCTCACGGCGCAGCGCGAGTTCGCCCTTCAGCTTGCGGGCGTCTTCGTCCCTGAGCAGTCAGCCTGACCCACATCCCGGCGTTGGCGACGATGCACGGAACGGACTAGGTCATGGCAGCAGGAGAGAGTGACCCCCGGCGCATGCTGGGGAGCTTCATCCGGGCGCAGCGACAGATGGCAAATCTGTCGCTGCGCCAGCTGTCTGCCCTGACCGAGGTCTCCAACCCCTACCTGAGCCAGGTGGAGCGCGGACTTCACGAGCCTTCCGTGCGCGTGCTCAAGTCGATCGCAGACGCGTTGAACGTGTCCGCGGAGACGCTGTTCGAGCATGCGGGGTTGATCAGTGGTACAGAACCGCTGGACGACGAGGCTACCGAGGCTGCGATCCGGGCCGACCGGCGGCTCACGGAAGCGCAACGCCGCGCGCTGCTCAGCGTCTACCGCAGCTATGTTGAGGCCAACACCGAAGAGCTGTGAGCCCGCCCGGTGTCGGTGCAGTACCCTTCCTCATTCACAGGCTGATTAGGAGTTCGACACCATGAGCGAAGTACCAAGTCCCGAGTCAGTGGGGCGTGCCGTCCTCGAGCGTCTAGGCGTGGCGGAGGATCCGATGACCGGTGCCGATCCGGTCTCGTTCCTGCGTTCGCTGGGCGCTGCGGGTGTCGCGCTGGTGAAGAACCCGGCGGGGACTGCGGCTGCGAACGGCCGGATGGCTATCGGCCTCGCCGCTGCGGTACGAGCGGCGGCGGGACGGGCCGTGGGTAGCGAGGCGTCCGGCCCGGTGGCTCCCGCGGTCGGCGACAAGCGTTTCATCGACCCGGCATACGAGGACAACCCGCTGTTCTTCCTGCTGGCCCAGGACTACCTGTTGAGCGGTCAGCTCGTCAGCGAGCTGCTGGATGCGGCGGGGCTGGAGGCCACACAGGACCTCAAGGCGCGGTTCGCGGCCAAGTTCATCGTCGACGCCATGGCGCCCACGAACACCTTGCCGGGCAACCCTGCGGCCCTTCGGGAGGCCTTCGACACCGGCGGCAAGAGCGTGGTGCGGGGGGTGAAGAACATGCTGGACGACATCCGCAACAACGGGGGATGGCCCTCGCAGGTGGACAACACCGGGTTCGAGGTCGGCGTCAACATGGCCGCCACCCCGGGCGCGGTGGTCTACCGCAGCGACCTGATCGAGCTGATCCAGTACGAGCCACAGGTCAAGGCGGTTCACTCGGTGCCGTTGTTGTTCTGCCCGCCGTGGATCAACAAGTACTACATCATGGACCTGGCTCCCGGTAAGAGCCTGATCGAGTGGGCTGTTCAGCACGGTCACACCTGCTTTGCGATCAGCTACCGCAACCCCGATGCGAGCATGCGTGACGTGGACTTCGAGGACTACCTGAAGCAGGGTCCCCTGGACGCCGTCAGGGTCGTGCGAGAGATCACTGGAGCGCCCGAGGTCAACACCGTCTCGGTGTGTCTGGGTGGCACGTTGACCGCGATCGCGTTGGCTCACAACGCCGCGATCGGGGATCGTTCGATCAAGTCTGCGACGTTCTTGAACACGCTGACAGACTTCAGCATCCCCGGTGCCCTGGGGGTCTTCACCGATGAGGCCACGATCGCCGGTCTCGAGAAGCAGATGGCCAAGGAGGGCTTCCTTGACTCGGACAAGATGGCTCACACCTTCGATGCGTTGCGCGCCAACGACCTGGTGTTCGCGTACGTCGTGAACAACTGGCTCCTGGGCAAGAAGCCGCCGGCCTTTGACCTGCTGGTGTGGAACAAGGACAGCACCCGTATGCCGGCCAAGATGCACTCGCGCTACCTTCGGTCGTGCTACCTGCACAATGAGTTCGCGCGCGGAGAGTTCGAGGTCGACGGTCAGAAGCTGTTGCCGGGCAAGGTCGATGTCGACACGTACGTCCTGGCTGCGGTCGATGACCACATCGTCCCGTGGGTCGCGGGATACAAGACGACCCAGCTGCTCGGCGGCAACAACCGGTTCGTGTTGAGCACGTCGGGCCACATCGCCGGGATCGTCAACCCCCCCGGGCCCAAGGCCAAGCACTGGACCAACGACGCCAACCCCGCCGATCCGCAGGAGTGGAAGAAGAACGCCCAGCTGCAGGTGGGGACGTGGTGGCAGGACTGGACCGTCTGGATCGCCGCGCAGGGCGGCCCGTTGGTTGCGGCCCCCCGCCGGCTGGGCAGCAAGGACCACCCGGCGATCGAGGCTGCCCCTGGCAGCTACGTGCGCACTCGCGCATGAGTGGGTCAAGATCGGTCGCGGTCAGCTCGCAGATGCTGGATGTCCATGGGCTCCAGGTCGCCATGCGGGTTCAGGGCCAGGGCGATCCGCTGCTGCTGATCAACGGGATGACCCGCCCGATGCAGAGCTGGGAACCCTTGATCCGCGAGCTGTCCGGGCGAACCGTGATCAGCTTCGATGCGCCGGGCCTGGGCGCGAGCCCCACGCCGGTGCTACCGCTCTCGATACCCGCTCTGGCCGCACTGGCAGTGGACGTCCTGGATGCTGCGGGTGTTGACGAGGTAGACGTACTCGGGTTCTCCCATGGCGGCGCAGTGGCTCAGCAGCTCGCTTACGACAACCCGGCCCTGGTGCGCCGCTTGGTGCTCGCCGCCACCTCGTGCGGCGTGGGCGCAACCCCCGGCACCGGGCAGGACGGCCTGCGCACCTTGCGCACATCTGGTGGCGTCAGCCCGTGGCCGCGAGCCGACGTGATGGGCCTGGTGTGGCAGTCCATGGCCTTCTCGAACTGGTCGAGCATCCCGTTCCTGGGCTCGATCGAAGCTCCGACCCTGGTCGTGTGCGGGACCTATGACCGCGTTGTGGCCCCCGCCAACAGCCGGGTCCTGGCCCGGCGCATCCCGGGCGCCTCCCTGGTCGTGCTGCCCGCGGGTCACGACCTGCAGCGCGCCGACGTGGCGAAGAAGCTGGCCGGCGTGGTGGAGGACTTCCTCACGGCCGGCGATGCCGAGGAGCAGGTGCCGATCATCTGCTGACCCGGCGCGGCGAAACGCGCCTTTCGCTTAGCAACTGCTAGATTGTATCTAGCAGTTGTTTTCATGCTCCTTCGGGAGCCTCGGCGAAGGGCGGTCTCGTGGGCAGCACCACCCATGAACAGATGTACGACGCTTTCGGCGCGTACGTGCGCAGCCAACGGCACCTGGCCCAGCTGACCCTGCGTCAGGCTGCCGAGCTGGCCAGCATCTCCAACCCC
>DASVHT010000297.1:0-3577 GCA_036382455.1 Dermatophilaceae bacterium | reverse complement strand
GAGCGCAAAAGCCGCGGCCGTACCCCGCCGGCTCGTCCACCGGTGTAGCTGCTGACCGGCACGACGGTCGGGATGAACCTGCTTGGGGCGGGGGCTCGTCGAACGCTGCACCGATCACTCCTTTGTGAGACACGGAGTACTCAAGGCCGCAAGGCCCCATACAACCACACTTACTTACAAGTCAGCAAGTGGCCTAGATCACGGTAGCCTCTCGAGCATGAGCGACCTGAAGAACGCAGCGTCGGACGACCTGGACCGTCCCGTCACACGGCGACGACCTGCCCCCGCACGGCGGCCCCGTCCCGAAACCGCCCGGCGCCGCGAGGAGATCCTGCGGGCGGCGATGGCGACGTTCGGGGCCAGGGGCTACTACAACGGCTCCCTGGTCGAGATCGCGGAGAAGGTGGGCATCACCCATGCCGGGGTGCTGCATCACTTCGGTTCGAAGGACCAGCTGCTCATCGAGGTGCTGGAGTATCGCGACCGGGCCGACGTCGAGAATCTCCAGGGCCATCAAGCGCCGACCGGGATGGAGCTGTTCCGCCACCTCATTGCCACGGCCCGCGCGAACATGGACCGTCCCGGCATCGTCCAGACTTACACCGTGCTGTCCGCGGAGTCGGTGACGGACGCCCACCCGGGTCAAGCCTGGTTCCAGGCGCGCTTCCAGGGCCTTCGTGCCCTCCTGGTGGAGTCCCTCAAACAGGTGTGCGGCCCCGAGAACCTGCGGCCGGAAGCCGAGATCGAGTCAGCAGCGGAAGCGATCGTCGCGGTGATGGACGGACTTCAGATCCAGTGGCTGCTCGACCCGGAAGCGGTCGACCTTGCCGGGTCCACGGCGTTCGCGATCGAGGCCATACTCGCCGCGGTCGTGTCCCCGCGTGAGCTCCCAGCCATCCTGCGACAGTGAGCTCGCGACGCATCGAGCTTCATCACCGGCGTCGAACTGTTCGTAGGCGGCGACTCAACGGCCGCTTAGGCACCGCTCGGGCAGCCATACGACTCCCGCACACCGCACAGTCGACGATCCTTCAGTGGGACTCGTGATGTGTGGCGCTTCGTGCACCACCACCACGCGAGTCCGGGGCGGCTCAGCGACGGGAACCGCGAAGTAGGCCGGCACGGTGAGCTGAACGCGCCGAGCCGCTGCAGCGTCTCCGGCACGTTGGAGGCGTCCCATCGCTGTGTCATGACACCGTCGGTGAACCAACGTCCCGAACTCCAGGTAGGCGCCGGTCGCGGGGATCGCCAGATCTCCGCCGTCGTTCGTGCCCCGGAAGGTCACCTGGGCCGCGACTGTGTCAGTCTCTGCGCTACGTGGTCGGGAGCGGACGACCGCTGTCGGCTTCGGTCGGCGTCAAGATCGCGGCAGGACCGTAAGGACCCGTTCGATGTGGTCGCGGAACTCCCGCATGAAGTCGGCCAGGAACGCGGCCGTCGACTCGTCGGTGACCTCGCCGTCGTCGGTGAACAGGCCGGGCTTGAAGGTGACGTAGGCCTCGGGCGCGGTCATCTGACGGGCGTTGCAGAAGCTCAGCACCGCGCGCAGGCTCTGCTGTCCCACCGCGGTGCCGATTTGGCCGGGCGAGGCCCCGATCACCGCAGCCGGCATGTGGTCAAAGGAGTTCTGCCCCGATGGTCGCGAGGCCCAGTCGATGGCGTTCTTCAACGCACCCGGGATCGAGCGGTTGTACTCCGGGGTGATGAACAGAACGGCCTCCGAGCCGGCGATCGCGGCCTTAAGCGCCTGCGGCTCTGCGGGGTAGTCGCTGTCGAAGTCCGGGCTGTACAGCGGTAGGTTGCCGATCGGGAGTTCGGTGAACTCTAGGTCCTGGGGCGCCAGCCGGATGAGGGCCCGGCTCAGCACCCGGTTGATCGACGTTGATGACAGGCTGCCCACGAAGTATCCGACCTTGTACGTGCGCATGCTGTCCTCCTGGGGGTCGCGAGCAGATGCGGTCCGGGTCGGGCCACAGTGGGGCTTGGCCCACCCACAGGTTTCCAGACCTCGGCGGGTTTCGATACCCCTGACACCGCTCCAGTCGCTCATCCGGCGACGTGCGTGCGGGGGTGCGAGGGCAAAGCCAGCCTGAACCGCAGGGACTAGGGGTGGACGAGGCGGCAACTTCAAGGAGACCTTGGCTGGGCAGCACCAAAATCGCGACGGGCCGACTCGGGCACCTCACTCGAGCGGAACGCACGGCCGCGATGGGTGTGCGTTCTCGACCGTTGACGATCGTCCGCCGGGACGGTCCTGGTGATTCAGAACGACGACCGTCTGCGGATCGGAACAGTCCCGCTGGGCGGTTCCCTGATTCGGACGGACGCTCTTGAAGGTGCGGTCCTTGGCGGCGGTATGCCGCAGCTTGAGCTTGCGGATCCTGAAGATCAGGATTCCAGCAACCCGGCTACGAGCGCACATGCGAAATCGCCCCGGCGAACTGCTTGTTGGCGACCCTCATTGTCGCGCTACGTCCGCCAGGGAGCTCCGGGATCCTCGAGGGTCTCGAGCATCAACGTGCACCAAGTCCGGGCAGCTCCAGCAGCCAAACGAGCATGCCGCGGACGGACCCAAGTCGGCACGCTTTCGCGTCCGTGACCGGTCCCGACCTCGTTACGAAACTCGGTGATGCCCTGGGTGAGGCTGGTAAGCGACTGGAGGATGCGCTTGAGCGCCTTCGCCTCGCCATCGGCGCCTTCCACACCGGACGCGTTGAGCTTGAGCGCCTCCTGAGCTCGCGCAACCAAGGCGGGGACGTCGTCGGCCTTGGTGTAGGCAATGTTGCGGCCACGCAAGACCAGCTTCGCGGTGGACTCGACGAGCTCCTTGGCGACGCTGACCGCGAGCCGCGGGTCGCTCTCGAGGTTCTGGTTGAGCCGCTGCAGGTGGTCGTGGATGGCGGAGGCGTCCGCGAGCGAGGACAACAGCTCAGCAGGGAGGTCAACTCGGACCGGCGATTCGATCTGGCTGTCACCGTCGAGGACGAAGCCGTCCCGCCTGATTTGGTCCAGGAACTTCTGCCGCCACTCGACACCGATCTCAAGCTCGTACTGGCGGTGAACCAGCTCGAACGGGACGTGGTTCACGACCTCAACCAGCTTGAGTGTGTCGGCGGGAGAGTTGGGGTCGAGAGTCGAGATGTACTGCATCATCAGGCCGCGGCGTTGGCCCGCGACGCCATTTGCGGCCTCCGCCGGGCCCAAGGCAATACCCGCATCATCGAAGAGGTCTGCGATGGTCGCCAGCACCCACCAACCTGACAGTTCGTCGCCGAGCATCCGGATCGTGCGCCGGGAGAACTTCGCCATGCCTGGACCCTTCTGACAGATGACCTGAGAGTACTGAGGCGGCCAGTCGTGAGTCGGCCACTCAAGCCCTAAATGCGGCTCCGCTTGCCGGCATGACCGGGGAGACGGCCTCTGAGTGACTGCCCTCGCGGCGATGTGACGCAGTTCCGTGCGAGCTGATCGCTGATCTGCGGATGTGGCCTGCTGACTCACCAACCGAGCTCGCGCAGCCGCGCGTCGCCGATCCCGAAGTGATGACCCACCTCGTGAATGACCGTCCGCCGAACCT
>DASVHT010000296.1:0-1597 GCA_036382455.1 Dermatophilaceae bacterium | reverse complement strand
TGCACCGGTCAGCCCGCGTAGGTCCCTCAATCTTGCGCTTGGTCTACTCGTCGGTCTGGCCGTCGGCATCGGCGGAGCGGTCCTGCGCGAGACGCTCGACACCAGCGTCAAGGCAGGCGACGACCTGCTGCACGACTTCGGGCTACCGGCGGTCGGAATCATCTCGTTCGACCCGGAGGCGTCTCGCCAACCGCTCGTGCTGCGTGGTCAATCGCAGTCGAACCGGGAAGCATACCGGCAGATGCGCACGAACCTGCAGTTCATTGACGTAGACACGCCACCCCGGTCCATCGTCATAACCAGTTCGGTACCGGAAGAGGGCAAGACCACGACGACGATGAATCTTGCCGTCACGATGGCTGAAGCGGGCCGACGTGTCGTCGTTGTCGACGGCGACCTCCGCCGGCCGCAGCTCGCAAACTACTTCGGCTTGGAAGGTGCCGTCGGGCTGACCAGCTTGTTGATTGGTCGAGCGAAGGTGGAGGATGTACTTCAGGAGTGGGGCGGTGGGCTGCTCAGGGTACTGCCCAGCGGCCCCGTTCCGCCCAACCCCAGCGAGTTGCTGGGGTCGCACGGCATGCGCATGCTGCTGCGACAGCTGGAGGACATGGCTGACCTCGTGATCATTGACGCTCCGCCGATCCTGCCCGTCACCGATGCGGCGGTCCTCTCCGCCGTTGCGAGTGGCGCAATTCTGGTGGTACACACCGGCCGGACGCGGCGGGAGCAGGTGCGCCGATCGCTGACGAGCATCAGGGCGGTGGATGGTCGAGTGCTCGGCATCGTGCTGAACAAGGCGCCGACCCGTGGATCGGATGCCTACTACGGCTACCAGTACACCTATAAGTACGACGGCGCTGGTGCCGCCGACGCCCGAGCCGACGCCCCAGCTGTCAACGGCTCTGCCAGCAACCGCGTCAACAGGTCCCGCACTGTCGCCGCCAGCATCCCGACGGATGCAACATCGTCAGTGGTTCCGACCTCCTCGGCAGCAAACGACGCGTCCTAGGCTAGCTTGGCGAACAGCGCGTCATCAGGTTGATGAGCCGCGGCCCGAGTCGCGCCCGGCCGCCCGGGCCCCACTCGACCACGCCCGCCACAACGGCTGGCCGTCCGACGTAGCGACGGCCAGTGAGAACAATCGGGTCCACTTTGTAGCTCCTTCGTTGTGGAGCGGCTAACGGGGCTTCGCCGGGTAGGCGGCCGGAATCCCACCGGCCGCCCCCCACAGATCCGGACGTGAACCTCTCGGTTCATCCGGCTCGTGCCGTCCAGTCCTCAGGTCGTGTACGCAGCGCCCAGTGCGCGAACAGATCGGGAGACCGTTGCCGGACCCCGCGTAGCCATGCCCGCGTCCGTTTCTCGCTGCGTTCCAGCCGCTTGTACTTCCGCCTCGCCCAGCGCATCAGATCTGATTGACACGCCGATCTCTATCGCGAACTCAGACGCAAACCAGGGGGCCGCAGGGCGCGGCGACGCGTGAGGTAGGCCAGGTGGGACTGGATGGCCTCGTCGGGGTAGACGGCCTTGTAGCCCATCGTGACGTTGATGTTTCGGTGCCCGGCGATGACCTGGGCGATGTGCGGCGGCAGCCCGT
>DASVHT010000295.1:0-9200 GCA_036382455.1 Dermatophilaceae bacterium | reverse complement strand
CGGGTGGGTCAGCAGCAGCTCGATCTCGCCGTTCTCGACGACCCGCCAGAAGCCGAGCTCCGTGGCCAGGGGACGCACCCGGTCCCCGGCGCCATCCAGCAGCCAGGTGCGGCTGTGCCACTCCAGGAAGGGACGGCCATCGTGGGAGCAGACGATCTCCTGGCCGAAATGGGCCGACTCGATGGTCGGGTATCCGACGACGCCGGCCCCCTCCCAGCGCCCGACCAGCCAGGCCAGGGGGGCGAGGGCGGGGGGCAGGGTCACGTCGAGTTCGAAGGCCATATCAGGGCTGATCGTAGCCTTACCACCATGTCGAACCCCGTGCCGTCCACCTCACGCCAGCTGATCATCAAGCTCACCACGGGGGTCGAGTCCCCCGAGAAGCTGTCCCAGGCGTTTACCGTTGCCGCCACCGCAGTGGCCAGCGGCGCGCGGGTCAGCCTCTGGCTCACCGGGGAGTCCACCTGGCTGGCCCTTCCCGGGCGGGCCGAGCAGTTCTCGCTGCCGCATGCGGCCAACCTGGCGGACCTGCGCGATGCGGTGATCGCCGACGGCACGCTGACGGTGTGCAGCCAGTGCGCGGCCCGCCGAGACCTGGGCCAGGCCGATCTGCTGCCCGGAACCCTGGTCCGCGGCGCTGCCGCCTTTGTCGAGGAGGTCCTGGCGCACGGCGCCCAGGCCCTGGTCTACTGAGCGCCCCTCAGGTGCTGGTCCGCTGAGCTCTCAGGTGACGAACAGCCGGGCCACGACGTAGACCACGACCCCGCCGATGAGCACCGAGGCACCGGCGCTGACCAGCTGCGAGCGGGCGGCGCTGATCGCAGGCAACATCGCCAGCACCCGACGAAGGGCGTGACTGATCCCGGCCGAGAGAACCCCCAGGAGGGCAGCCGGCCCCCAGCCGATGTCGCCAGAGGCAAGGGACAGGGCGATCGCGGCCACTCCCCCGGCGAGCATCGCCAGCGGCATCAGCCAGACGTGCAGCCGGGGCCTGTCCCCGAACAGGTCGGTCAGAACGGATACGGCCATGGCGCCGGCGGCCAGGGCGATGACCCAGTCGCCGTGCGGAGTCCGGGGCAGAACCACAAAGCTGGCGCCGGACACCACGATCGCGAGCGCCGTGATGTTCGAGGCGATCGACTCGACCAGCCGCGGACGGCCGTCCCGGCGGGCGAGCTGGTGCAGGAACGCGACGATGACCGATCCGGCCAGTGCCGCCGGCATCCAGAGCAGGAAGGGGTCCGAGCGCGTCGCCAGGGCCGTCCCGACCGCAGCCAGAGACCCGACGGCCAGCACGAGCGCGGTGCCGCGCGGACTTGGCAGCCCCAGCAGGCCCGACCACCCCCACGCCATCACGCCGGCGCCGAGGGCGACCGAGACGCCAACCAGCACCGGCCCGGCGAACGCACTGATGGTCAGCAGGGCGGCCAGGGCCACGACGGCGATCGTCACCAGGGGCTGCTTGTGCATCTCGGGCACCGGGACGAGGACCGGCCCGGCCGACGCCGCAGCCGCACGCATCTGCGAGCGCGTCATCGCGGGGGGGTCCGGCATCGCTTCGCTCACGTGCGGCATTCTCCCATCACCCGCCCGCGAACGGTGGCAGCACCTCGAGGACGGTCCCCTCCGACAGGGGATCGGAGGCGGTCACCAGGCGCCCGTCCAGCAAGATCGTGGACACCCGCAGGACAGCACCCAGGCCGGTATGCGCGGCCGCAGCCGCCTCCAGCACGTCACCAACGCGGTGCCCGCCGAAGCGCTCGCTCTCGACCCCGGCGGCCGCACGCGCCGAGGCCCAGTAGCGGATCGTCACGTCCACGCCGGCACCGCTCGCACCCACTGGGCCACTCGTCATACCGGCATCTCCTGTGTGTGAGGGGTCTCATGAGGCGGATTGGCGCCCCGACCGGTCTCGTACTGACTATTCTGCCAACGTGGCCCACTTGTTGTTGCTCACCAACACCTTGGCGCCCAGCTCCGAGGTGCTGCCGGCCCTGGCGCTGCTCAGCCATCACGTGCGCAGCATGCCCGCCGAGGCTGCGGCCCTGGTCGAGCGCCCGGAGGCCGACGCCATCCTCGTGGACGCCCGTCGTGAGCTCGCCGCGGCCAGGTCGCTGTGCCGGATGTTACGCGCCACCGGGGTCTCGGTGCCGCTGCTGGCGATCCTGACCGAGGGGGGCCTGGCCGGGCTGACCGCCGAGTGGGGGGTCGACGATGTCCTGCTGGACACCGCCGGCCCGGCCGAGGTCGAGGCCCGGATCCGTCTATCCATCGGCTCGCTGGCCCTGTCCGGTGTCGATGACCCGACCAGCGCCCAGATCACCGCCGGCGACCTGGTCATCGACGAGACCGCCTACTCCGCCCGGGTCAGCGGGCGGCTGCTCGACCTGACCTACAAGGAGTTCGAGCTGATCAAGCACCTCGCCCAGCACCCCGGCCGCGTCTTCACCCGGGCGCAGCTGCTGCAGGAGGTGTGGGGCTATGACTACTTCGGCGGGACCCGCACGGTGGACGTCCACGTGCGTAGGCTGCGCGCCAAGCTGGGCTCGGAGCACGAGGTGCTCATCGGGACCGTGCGCAACGTGGGCTACCGGTTCGTGCCCGAGTCCACGCCGCGCGAGAGCGAGTCGCTGGCCGACGTCTGAGCGGCGGGCCACCCGCCATACCGGGGCCATCTGCCGACCAAACGCGGCAGACGTACCCGGCCACCTGCCAGAGTCTGCCCGCCGCGTGATGGAATGCCGCCATGCGGGTGGAGATCGTGTCGCGGCTCGACGCCGGGCAGCTGTCTGCGGTCCTCGTGCTCGGCAAGAGGGCCGAGGCGGTCGACCGCGTGGCGCCGCTGTCCGAGCAGGTGCTGCTGGCCACCCGCGAGGGCTCGACGACCGGTTCGGCGCACTTCCTGGCGTATGCGGGCACTCACCTCGCCGGCTATGCCCACCTCGAGCGGGGTCCAGCCGCCGCCGCGACCGCGGAGGTTGTCGTGAACCCGGCAGACCGGCGACAGGGCGTCGGCACCGCGCTGATCCGCGCCCTGGAGGACGCACTCTGGCCTGAGCCCGACGGGCTGGGGCCACTGCCCGAGACCGAGCCGGTGGGCTCAGGGCGCGACCCAGAGGCGTCGAGGTCACGGCGCCAGGCGCTGCAGATCTGGTCGCACGGCCATCTGGACGGCGCCCGCGCGTTGGCCGTCCGCGACGGTTACTCGGCCGTGCGCGAGCTCTGGGTGATGCGCCGGTCGCTGCGCCCCGCCGACGGCCCGCCGCCCGACGACGACACGTCACCGCCCGATCACCGGCCAGAGGCACCTGGCCCCGCGAACCGCCAGACCCGGGCCATCTTCCGACCAAACGCGGCACCTGGCCCGTCCGACCACGACAGCTCTTTGCCCGACGACGGCTCACTGCCCGGCGTCGACCTTCCGGACGGCTTCCGGTCCCGACAGTTCATCGTCGGTCAGGACGAGGACGCGTGGCTGCGGGTGAACGCCCGGGCGTTCGCCGACCACGCCGAGCAGGGCGGCATGACCCGGCACGATCTCGACCTGCGCATCGCCGAACCGTGGTTCGACGCAAGCGGATTCATCCTCATCGAGGACACTCGGGGCGCCGTGCCGACCCTTGCGGCATCGCACTGGACCAAGATCCTCCCTGCCGCGGGCCCGGCGGTGAACCCGACGCAGGGCGAGGTCTACGTGGTCGGCGTCGACCCGGCATACCAGGGGCTCGGGCTGGGCCGGGCGGTGACGGTCCTGGGGCTCGCGCACCTGCGCGAGCGCGGTGTGACCGAGGCCATGCTCTATGTGGAGGCGGACAACGTCGCGGCCGTCGCGACATACTCCCGGCTGGGTTTCACGCGCTTCGCGGTGGATGTCATGTATTCGCGCAGCATTCCGGCGCAAGTGCCACGATAGGGACATGAGCGCGCCAACAGCCAGGTCGTCGAACGGCCGCTTCATGCGCCTGGTCCCCGCCCCGGACGTGCCGGTCGACGCGGATGCGCTGCCCGAAGACCGCTTCCTGGACCGCGAGATCTCCTGGTTGCAGTTCAACGAACGAGTCCTGGAGCTGGCCGCCGACGAGTCGGTGCCGTTGCTGGAGCGCGCCCGTTATCTGGCGATCTTCGCCAGCAACCTCGACGAGTTCTTCATGGTCCGCGTGGCAGGCCTCAAGCGCCGTATCGCGACCGGCCTGGCCGTGCGCTCAGCCTCCGGACTGGAACCGCGTGAGGTCCTCGAACAGATCTCGCTGTTCGCCCATGAGCTGACGGCCACGCACGCCCGGGTGTTCGACGACCAGGTGCGCCCCGCGCTCATCGGGGAGGGCATCACCATCGTGCGCTGGGACGAGCTCGACGCCGGGGAGCAGGAGGGGCTGCACGTCATGTTCCGGGACCAGATCTTCCCGGTCCTCACGCCCCTGGCCGTCGACCCCGCCCACCCGTTCCCCTACATCTCGGGGCTCTCTCTCAACCTCGCCGTCCTGCTGGTCAACCCCAAGACCCAGGTCGAGCACTTCGCCCGCGTCAAGGTGCCGTTGCTGCTGCCGCGCTTCGTGCAGGTCCAGGTGCCCAACTCGGCGCTGGCCCATCTGTACAACGCGCGGTTCGTTCCCCTCGAGGACATCATTGCCGCCCACCTGGACCAGCTGTTCCCGGGAATGGAGATCAACGAGCACTACACCTTCCGGGTCACCCGCAACGAGGACCTCGAGGTCGAGGAGGACGACGCCGAGAACCTGCTCACCGCCCTGGAGAAGGAGCTCACCCGGCGTCGCTTCGGCCCGCCGGTGCGCCTCGAGATCGCCGAGGACATGGACGACCACGTGCTCGACCTGCTCGAGCGCGAGCTGGGCGTGCACGCCGAGGAGGTCTATCGCCTGCCCGCCCCGCTGGACCTGCGGGGGCTCGAGGTGCTGGCCGACCTCGAACGCTCGGAGCTGAAGTATCCCGCGTTCGTGCCCAAGACCCACCCCGACCTGGCTGCCGTCGAGAGCTCTCACGCCGGCGACATCCTGGCCTCCATCCGGGCCAAGGACATCCTGGTCCAGCACCCCTACGACTCGTTCTCGACATCGGTGCAGGCCTTCATCGAGCAAGCCGCGGCCGACCCGCGGGTGCTCGCCATCAAGCAGACGCTCTATCGCACCAGCGGCGACTCCCCCGTCGTGGACGCGCTGGTCGATGCCGCAGAGGCCGGCAAGCAGGTGCTCGCCGTCGTCGAGATCAAGGCCCGCTTCGACGAGCAGGCCAACATCTCGTGGGCCCGCAAGCTCGAGCATGCCGGCGTTCACGTGGTCTACGGCATCGTCGGGCTGAAGACCCACTGCAAGCTCGCGCTCGTCGTCCGCCAGGAGCCCGACGGTCTGCGCCGCTACTGCCACGTCGGCACCGGCAACTACAACCCCAAGACCGCCCGCCTGTATGAGGACGTCGGCCTGCTCACCTGCAACCCCCAGGTCGGCGAGGACCTGACCCGGCTGTTCAACCAGCTCTCGGGGTGGGCGCCGCGCAGCAAGTTCAGGCGCCTGCTCGTGGCACCGCGCTCGCTGCGCTCCGGCCTGATCGACCACATCGAGACCGAGATCGCCAACGCGCAGGCGGGGCTCGGCGGCTACATCGGCTTCAAGCTGAACTCGATCGTCGACAACCAGGTGATCGATGCGCTCTACCGTGCCTCGCTCGCCGGCGTCGACGTCGACCTCTGGGTCCGCGGCATCTGCGCCCTGCGCCCCGGCGTCAAAGGCCTCTCCGAGAAGATCCGGGTGCGCTCGGTCCTGGGCCGGTTCCTGGAGCACTCACGGCTGTTCATCTTCGGCGGCGGCAAGACCGGCCCCATCGTCCTGATCGGCAGCGCCGACATGATGCACCGCAACCTCGACCGCAGGGTCGAGGCCCTGGTCCGGCTGGCGGACCCTGCGCACATCGCCGACATGCAGTCCCTCATGGGTATGGGTATGAGCGACGACGTGTCCAGCTGGCATCTCGGCGGCGACGGCCAATGGACCCGGCATCAACTCGATGCGCAGGGCAACGAGCTGATCGAGCTGCAGAGCTCGCTGATCGAGAGCAACGCCCGGCGCAGGCGCAAGGCCAGTCGCCGGTGATCGGCGATTCGGCGGTTTCGGCGGGGGCACCGTGATCCCCGCCGGTGAGGACAACGCGATCCCGGCTGCCGGCGCCCTGCCATGGCGCCGCAGGAGTGCGCAGCTCGAGGTCGCCCTGGTGCACCGACCTCGCTACGACGACTGGTCCTGGGCCAAGGGCAAGCTCGATCCGGGCGAGGAGTGGCCGGTGGCCGCGGTGCGCGAGGTCTTTGAGGAGACCGGGCTGCACGTGCGCCTGGGCCGACCCCTCCCCCCGGCGGAGTTCCCCGTCCAGGACAAGTCGGGCCAGCCGGCCACCAAAGAGGTGCGCTACTGGTCGGCCGAGGTCGTCGGTGGTGACGGGACGCTGGTCAACGAGATCGACGAGGTCGCCTGGCTCGACGTCGCCGAGGCCACGGCCCGGCTGAGCTACGACCGTGACCGCGACCAGCTGCGCGCGCTCGTTCGGGCAGACCATTCCTGGACCCTGGCCACGTGGCCGCTGATCCTCGTGCGCCATGCCAAGGCCGCGGCCCGCTCGGCCTGGCCTGAGGCCGACCCGTTGCGGCCGCTGGACGCCCGGGGCCGCGAGCGCGCCGAGGCCCTGGTCCCGTTCCTTGCCGCCTTCGGAGTGACCCGGGTGGTCACCTCTCCGTCCGTGCGCTGCCTGGACACCGTCCTGCCGTATGCCGTCGCCACCGGCCACGGCACGCGCCTGAGGCCCGGGCTGTCCGAGGAGGGCTTCGAGCAGCGCCCCGATCGCGCCCCCCACCATCTGAGCCAGCTGCTCGAGCGCGGCGAGCCGGCAGTCCTGTGCAGCCACGGGCCGGTGCTACCGGTGCTGTTCGAAGCGCTGGCCGGTATCGCCGTCTCCGGGGGCCCGGTCGACAGCTCGGCCAAGGACACCTTGTCGCACGCAGCTCGGCGCGGCATCGGCAAGGGTGAGGCGCTGGTGGCCCACCTGGTCGGCACGGGGTCCGGGGCCCGGGTCGTGGACGTCGAGCGCTACCCCGCGCACTGAGCCCCCTTGCTCACCTCGGGCCGGTTTGCTCAGTTCAGGCCGGTGTCTTGGCCGAAACTGGCGTCCGGGAGCGGCCTGAGCTGAGCAAAGGTCTCGGGCAGGGGCCCGTCAGCAGGCGCCCGAACGCCGTACAGCGTTCATGTTCCGTTAACCCGCCACGGTTCAGCGCGTCACCCAGCCTCCCTAGCCTTTCTCGCGACGGGCAACAGCGCCCGCCGGCATTGACCCCTGCTGCGGAAAGGCTCCAAACCGTGAAGATCCAGTCTCATCGGCGAATCACCAGTGTCACGGGCATCGCCCTGGCCGGCACGCTCGCCCTGACTGCCTGCGGTTCAGACAACAACGCGACCACTACCCCGGCCGCGAGCAACGCGACGACGACCGCGGCCGACTGCGCCACCGGCACGCTGAACGCCGAGGGCTCATCGGCCCAGAAGAACGCCATCGAGCAGGCCATCACCGACTTCCAGACCGCGTGCTCCGGCGCGACCCTGAACTACAACCCGACAGGCTCGGGCGCCGGCATCAAACAGTTCATCGCCGGCCAGGTCGACTTCGCAGGCTCCGACTCGGCCCTGAAGGACGCAGCATCGGCTGGCTCGACCACCATCGAGCAGGCCGCCGCTGACAAGACCTGCGGATCCCCCGCCTGGAACCTGCCCATGGTCACCGGTCCCATCGCCGTCGCCTTCAACCTCAAGGGTGTCGACAAGCTGGTCCTGACCCCCGCCGTGACCGCCAAGATCTTCGCCGGCGCCATCACGAAGTGGAACGACCCGGCGATCGCCGCGATCAACTCCGGCGTCAAGCTGCCAGCCGAGGCGATCAAGGTCTTCTTCCGCTCCGACGAGTCGGGCACGACCGAGAACTTCACCAAGTACCTTCACGCCGCTGCCGCCGCGGACTGGCCCGCAGACCCTGCCAAGAAGTGGTCCGGCAAGGGTGAGGGCAAGGAGAAGTCCGCGGGAGTCGCCAACGCCGTGAAGTCCACCGAGGGCGGCATCACCTACGCCGAGTGGTCCTATGCCAAGGACAACAAGCTCGGCATCGCCTCGATCGACAACGGCGCCGGCGCCGTCGAGCTGACCGGCGAGACGGTCGGCAAGGCCGTCGGCATCGCGACGCAGTCAGGTAACGGCAACAACATCAAGCTCAAGCTGGACTACGCCACCAAGGAGGCGGGCGCATACCCGATCCTGCTGGTGACCTACGAGATCGTCTGCTCCAAGGCCAAGGACCCGGCCAAGGCCAAGCTGGTCAAGGCGTTCCTCAAGTCCTTCGCGACGCCGGCCGAGCAGACCAAGCTGCAGGACATCGGATACGCTCCGCTTCCCGCGACCGTCCAGACCAAGGTCGCCGCGGCGATCGACGCCCTCAACTGACACCGCGACAGATGGGTTTGAGCTGACGTGCCGAGCCTGACCGCTCCCGTTGTGGTGGACCACCCCCTCACGGGCCGGAGTCGGCTCGGCGACCGTCTCTTCGGCGGCGTGGCCCGAGGCGCCGGTCTGGTGGTCATCGCCCTGGTGACCCTGATCGCGGTCTTCCTGATGTCCCAGGCCCTGCCGGCGCTGGCCAGGAACAAGGTCAACTTCCTGACGTCCACGGCCTGGAACGTCGACGGGACCCCCCTGCAGTTCGGCATCGCCAACCTGCTGTGGGTGACCGTGCTCTCCTCGGCGATCGCCATGGTGATCGCGGTCCCCTTCGGCGTGGGCGTGGCCCTGTTCATCACGCAGTACGCGCCGCGCTGGCTGAGCAGGCCGGCGGCAACCCTGGTCGACCTGCTCGCGGCGGTGCCCTCGATCGTGTACGGCTTGTGGGGACTGCAGATCCTCGGTCCGCACATGCACGGGGTGCAGACCGTCCTGCAGCAGCTCTTCGGATGGTTCCCGCTGTTCAAGAGCGCCGCGATCGATGCAGGCAGCACCATTCTCACGGTGGCGGTGGTGCTTTCGATCATGGTGCTGCCCATCGTCACGGCGCTCTCGCGTGAGGTCTTCGACCAGACACCCACGTCGCACAAGGACGCCGCCCTGGCCCTGGGCGCGACCCGCTGGGAGATGATCCGCACCGCGGTCCTGCCGTTCGGCAAG
>DASVHT010000294.1:0-20550 GCA_036382455.1 Dermatophilaceae bacterium | reverse complement strand
CCACCGCCACCGCTCGTGGTCGTCTGCGACCGTCCGTGGCAAGGACGGTCCCGGACGGCATCACACACGCTCGACGAGGTCGCGCTAGCCATGGTGGCCGGCTTCTGCCTTCGTCAGGGCGCCTTGAGACCTCGTGACCGTCCATGAATAGAAGCAATATCGTTGAGAGGACCGAATCGGGCCACCCAGGTCCCTTGCCGATCACCGAGACGCCTCTCAGCCAACTTACCCGCCCTCAGGACGAGCTGCGGTGCACTTCACGTTCACCCCTGACAATCCAGTGGTGATGCTTCGCTTCGCTGATCGACGCTAGACCCGTTAGTAGTGCTACAAGTGGCCTCTCCGGAGCCGAGGAGCAGTGCGACCAGGTCCAGGGCTGTCTCGATCTCGGGTTCGTCACCACCGAGCAACGGCGCGTAGAGATGGACGTCGCAGATTCGCACGAGGGCCCGGCCGAGCACCTCCGGGGATATCGTGACACGCAGGTTCCCGTTCGCCTGCTCGCGGGCGATCACCTCGGTGGTGGCGCGTGCGGATGCCGATTCGATCGCCCCTGGCATCAAGGCCAGCCTGACGAAGACCATCGGTTCGCGTTGGGTGAGCGCCCGCAGGGGAGCCGAGGCAACGACCGAGCGCATTACCCTTTCGAAGACGTCGAGCAGCAGGTCCGTTCCCGACCCGGTGGCTTGCGCGATAGCCCTGCGATATGTCCGCTCGGTTGCCTCTGCGAGCACAGTACCCAGCAGGGCGTCGCGGTTGCCGACCCAGCGGTAGAGGGTCGCGCGTCCTACCCCCAGGCTGTCGGCGAGGGCGGACATGTCAAGTGCTTCGCGTGCTAGATACACGCGGGTGGCCGCGTCGACTGCTCGTCGGCGGGCGGAGCCGGATGGCATCCAGAAATCTCCTTGATTCGGCAGCAGACTGGGCTGTTGGGAATGCCCGTCCCATCCTGCAGCACGGCTGCATCCGTGGCCCATTGACAAACAAACGGGCGTGAGACACACTCGCACATTGTCTCAATATAGGTGTCACAGGTCATGAGAGGAAGCCCAAGGTTATGTCAGATGTCCAGACTGTCCGCGGACCCGTCAACACTGGCTCGCTCGGCAAGGTGCTGATGCACGAGCACGTGTTCGTGGTCGGCACGGAGATGCGCGAGAACTATCCGACCTACCCGGCAACGTGGAACGAAGAGGAGCGGGTGGCTGACGCAGTCGCGAAGCTGACCGAACTCAAGGCCCGAGGTATCGACACCATCGTTGACCCCACGGTTATCGGTCTGGGCCGCTATCTCCCCCGGATCCAGCGGATCAACGAGCAGGTCGACATCAACATCGTCGCCGCGACTGGTCTGTACACCTACAACGATGTGCCGTTCCAGTTCCACTTCACCGGGCCCGGACTGTTGTTCGACGTAGCCGAGCCCATGGTGGAGATCTTCCTGCAGGACATCCGCGAGGGCATCGCCGGAACCGGGGTCAAGGCGGCGTTCCTCAAGTGCGCGATCGAGGATGCTGGCCTGACCCCCGGTGTGGAACGGGTCATGCGTGCCGTCGGACAGGCCCAGGTTGAGAGCGGTGTGCCGGTCACAGTGCACACCAGTGCACACACCCGATCCGGTCTGGTCGCCCAGAAAGTTCTCGAGCAAGAAGGGGTCGACCTGTCCAGGGTGGTCATCGGGCACTCCGGGGACTCGACCGACCTGGACTACCTGTGCACCCTCGCCGACAAAGGCTCCCTGCTCGGAATGGACCGGTTCGGGCTGGACGTGCTGTTGCCCTTCGAACAGCGGGTAAACACCGTCGCCGAGCTGGCACGGCGCGGCTACGCCGAGAAGATGGTTCTCGCCCACGACGCTTCCTGCTTCATCGACTGGTTTTCGCCGGAGGCCAAGGAACAAGCTGTGCCGAACTGGACCTACACGCACATCAGCGATGACGTGCTGCCGGCGTTGCGCGAGCGCGGGGTCACCGAGGATCAGATCACCACGATGCTGGTCGACAACCCGCGCCGCTACTTCGAGGCGACATGATGAGCGGCCCCTACGACGAGAAGCCTTGGCTGGCGCTGTATGACGCCGACATGCCGCCGGTGATCGAGCGCGAGTACGACAGTGCGCTCGAGATGTTTCAGGCTTCTGTGCGTCGCGCCCCAAACGCTGCGATCATCCGATACTTCGACGCGACGATGACCTTGAGCCAGCTCGATGAGCACTCTGATGCGTTCGCGGTGGCGCTGAGTCAGTTCGGTGTGGCGAAGGGCGATCGCTTGGCCGTGGTCCTGCAGAACATTCCTCAGTTCATCATCGCGACGGTCGCCGCGTGGAAGCTCGGTGCGGTGGTCGTGCCGATCAACCCCATGTACCTCGAGCGGGAGATGACCACCGTGCTGGCGGACAGCGGCGCCATTGGCGTGATCTGCCTGGAGTCAGGCGCAGAACTGGTGCGTGCTGCGATGACCGACACCGAGGTGCGAACGATCATCACCACCTCCGAGCTGCAGTTCCAAACCCGGATGGATCCGAGGATCTTCTCATCCACCGAACGGATCCGTGTCGATGGCACCGTGGACATGATGGAGCTGATCGAGCAATACCGCGGGAGGCGGCCCGCCGATGTGCGGCTGAAGCCCGAAGATCTCGCGCTGCTGCCCTACACCTCAGGCACAACGGGGCCGCCGAAGGGGTCGATGAATACGCACGCCAACGTTGTCTTTACCGCCCAGGTCTACCGCGACTGGGTCGGTCTGGCGGAGGGCGGTTCGATGTTCGCGGTTGCCCCGCTCTTTCACATCACCGGACTCATTGCCAACATCGCGTCGCCGCTGCTCGCCGCGGCCGCCACGATTCTGACCTGCCGTTTTCATCCGGTCGTATCGGCTGAGTCCATTGCCGAACATCAGGCGACCGCGACGATCGGCGCGATCACTGTGTTCATCGCCTGGACCAACAACCCGGAGGTGACACCCGAGCACCTGTCCAGCTTCCGGTCGGTCTATTCCGGCGGTGCGCCGATCCCCAAAGCCGCACTGGAGGCGTTCCGGAGCAAGTTCGGTCACTACATCCACAACGGGTACGGACTGACCGAGACCAACAGCCCGGCGATCGTTGTGCCGTTCTCCAAGGAGGCTCCTGTCGATGCGGCTTCGGGTGCGGTCTCGATCGGTGTGCCGGTACCGAGCACCACCGCCTGGGTGGTTGATGAACAAGACGCTGACCTACCCATCGGGCAGATCGGTGAGATCGTCGTGGCCGGTCCCCAGGTCGCGCTGGGCTACTGGAACAAGCCGGAGGAAAGCGAGCACGCCATGCCCGGAGGCCGGCTTCACACCGGCGATGTGGGGTTCATGGACGCCGAGGGCTGGTTCTACATCGTCGATCGCAAGAAAGACCAGATCAACGCGTCTGGGTTCAAGGTCTGGCCCCGCGAGGTCGAGGATGTCCTTTACGAGCACCCGGCCATCCGGGAGGCGGCGGTCGTCGGCGCTATCGATGCCTACCGCGGTGAGACGGTCAAGGCATTCGTCTCCGTCAAGGACGGCTCCTCGGTCACCATCGACGAGATCATCGCATTCTGCAAGGAGCGTCTGGCTGCGTACAAGTGTCCCCGCATCGTCGAGCTGATGGACGACCTGCCCAAAACGGTCACCGGCAAGATACTTCGCCGCGAGCTCAGGAAGGTCCAGTAGCTATGAACCTGACGCCAGGATCAAACTCCGCAGGCCGAAGGTAACCCGATCGCGCCCTCTCAAGCTCACGCCCCTCTTAGGAGACGTTCGCACATTTCAGGGCGGTCGTGATGACGTAGGGCATTGCGGCGCGGGTGGCGGTCGGCGCCATGGCAGAACATGACGTCGGCAACCTCGATGAAGAGGTCCTCAAGCTAACCGAAGAAGGCTTCATCAGACTCGATCAGGAGGGTTAACGGAATGGATTTCGAGCTGTCTCCGAAGATGAAGGAAGTATGTACCCGGATGTGGGGATTCATGCGGGAGGAGGTATTCCCTGCCGAGAAGGAGTATGAGCGGTGGCGGGCGAACAACGACCCGCATGCGTACCCTCCGGTGCTGGAGCGGTTGAAGGCGTCGGCGAAGAAGCGGGATCTGTGGAACCTTTTCCTGCCCGAGATCTCGGGGCTGTCGAACGTGGAGTACGCCGCGGTCGCGGAGATCTCGGGGTGGTCGCCGGTGATTGCACCAGAGGCCATCAACTGTGCGGCCCCGGACACCGGCAACATGGAGACGTTGCACATGTTCGGAACGCCGCAGCAGAAGGCCCAGTGGCTCGACCCGTTGCTTTCGGGGGAGATCCGTTCTGCGTTCGCGATGACCGAGCCGGACGTGGCGTCCTCGGATGCGACAAACATCACCACACAGATGGTCCGTGACGGTGAGGACTATGTGATCAATGGGCGCAAGTGGTGGATCAGTGGGGCTGCCGACGAGCGATGCCAGGTGTTCATCGTGATGGGCAAGACCGACCCGACGGCTGATACGTACCGGCAACAGTCGATGATCCTGGTATCCAGGGATGCTCCGGGGGTGAGCATCGAGCGGCAGCTGCCGGTCTTTGGGTACCAGGACCAGCACGGGCACTCCGAGATCGTGTTCCGTAACGTGCGGGTGCCGGCGTCGAACATGCTGGCGGCCGAGGGGGATGGGTTCATGATCGCCCAGGCCCGACTGGGTCCGGGCCGGATTCACCACGCGATGCGGGCTATCGGGATGGCCGAACGTGCCCTGGGGCTGATGGTGGATCGTGCGAAGTCGCGGGTGGCTTTCGGTAAGCACCTTTCTGACCAGGGTGTGGTGCAGGATCTGATCGCGCAGTCCCGTATCGACATCGACCAGGCCCGGCTGCTGGTGTACAAGACGGCATGGCTGATCGACAAGTACGGCGCCAAGGGGGCGCGAACCGAGATCGCGGCGATCAAGGTCGCCGCACCGGCGATGGCCGTCGCGGTGATCGACCGGGCGATCGAGGTGTTCGGCGGTGCGGGTATCAGCGACGACACACCGCTCGCATATTTCTATGCGTGGGCCAGGAGCTTGCGCATTGCCGACGGTCCCGACGCCGTCCATCGCCGCTCGATCGCCCGCGAAGAGCTCAAGCGAGAACGTCCGTTTGTGGGCTGACCCAAGCGGTGAGGGAAACGACGTGGAAGTCTCAGCCCGGAAGGAAACACCCCCATGCCCGAAGCAGTCATCGTCTCCACCGCCCGCTCGCCCATCGGCCGTGCCTTCAAGGGCTCCCTGAAGGACATCCGGGCCGACGACCTGACGGTGCAGATGGTCCTGGCTGCGCTCGGGAAGATCCCAGAGCTGGACGTCGCCGACATCGACGACCTCGTCCTGGGCTGCGGCCAACCCGGGGGTGAGTCCGGCTTCAACATGGGCCGCGTCGTCGCGGTGCTCGCCGGGCTGGACCACGTGCCTGGCACCACGATCAACCGCTACTGCTCCTCGAGCCTGCAGTCCACCCGGATGGCCATGCATGCGATCAGGGCGGGGGAGGGCGACGTCTTCATCTCCGCTGGCGTGGAGACGGTCAGCCGCTATGCCAAAGGCAACACCGACGGACTTCCGGAGACCAAGAACCCGGTGTTCGCCGGGTCGCTCGCACAGTCCGAGAAGTTCGCGGCCGGCGGACAGACCTGGGCCGACCCGCGCGTGAACGACGACCTTCCCGACGTGTATATCGCGATGGGGCAGACCGCCGAGAACGTCGCGCAGCTGCGGGGCATCACCCGCCGGGAGCAGGACGAGTTCGGCGTCCGCAGCCAGAACCTCGCCGAGAAGGCCATCGCCAACGGCTTCTGGGATCGTGACATCACCGCGGTCACGCTGCCCGACGGCACGGTGGTGAACAAGGACGACGGCCCGCGCGCCGGCGTGACCCTCGAGAAGGTCGCCCAGCTCGCCCCGGTATTTCGGCCCGACGGAACAGTGACCGCCGGCAACTGCTGCCCGCTCAACGACGGCGCCGCCGCCGTGGTGGTCATGTCCGACACCAGGGCCGCCGAGCTCGGGCTCACCCCGCTGGCCCGGATCGTGTCCACCGGGCTCACCGCCCTCTCGCCGGAGATCATGGGCCTGGGCCCGGTCGCGGCATCCAGGCAGGCACTGGCACGTGCGGGCATGACCATCGACGACATCGACCTGGTCGAGATCAACGAGGCGTTCGCCTCGCAGGTGATCCCCTCCGCGCGCGACCTTGGCATCGACTTCGACAAGCTCAACGTCAACGGCGGAGCCATCGCGATCGGTCACCCCTTCGGCATGACCGGTGCCCGGATCACTACCACCCTCATCAACTCCCTACAGTTCCACGACAAGCAGTTCGGTCTGGAGACCATGTGTGTCGGCGGCGGCCAGGGCATGGCCATGATCCTGGAGAGGCTCTCCTGATGAGCAACAGGCTCGAGGGCAAGGTCGCCGTGGTGACCGGAGCGAGCCGGGGTATCGGCCTCGGCATCGCCGAACGGCTGGTCGCAGACGGCGCCAAGGTCAGCATCACCTCCGGCAAGCAGGAGTCGCTCGACGATGCCCTCACGGCGTTGGGCGGTCCCGGCCACCGGGTCACCGGGCAGATCATCGTCATCGACCGCGGCGCGACACTGACCGGGAGCGCCTGACGTGGACGTGCGGGGAAGAGCTGTCGTCGTCACCGGTGCCGGACACGGGATCGGCCGTGCCATCGCGATCCGGATGGCCGCCGAGGGTGCCCGTGTCGTGGTCAACGACCTGGATGCCGACGCAGCCACCGCGGTCGCGCAGGAGATTGGCGGCCACCCAGTTCCCGGTGACGCCGCCACCGAGGCCGGTGTGGGCGCACTGGTGGACGCGGCCCGCGGACACCTCGGCGGCATCGACATCTACTTCGCCAACGCCGGCATCGACCTCGGCGAAGGCCTGGACACGGCCGCCGACGACTGGGCCAGAGCGCTCGAGGTGAACGTGATGGCGCACGTACGCGCCGCCCAGCAGCTCGTGCCAACCTGGCTGCAGGAAGGCGGCGGCCGGTTCGTGGTCACCGCGTCGGCGGCTGGTCTGCTCACGATGCTCGGCAACGCGCCGTACTCGGTCACCAAACACGGCGCCGTCGCCTTCGCCGAGTGGCTCTCGGCCACCTACGGCCACCGGGGGATCACCGTGCAGGTCATCTGCCCGCAGGGTGTGAAGACCCGGATGCTCGACAATGCCGGACCGCTCCAGGAACTGCTGAGCCACGACATCGCACTGGAGCCCGAGCAGGTCGCCGAGACGGTGTGGCAGGCACTCCAGGACGACCGCTTCCTGATCCTTCCCCACCCACAGGTGCAGGGCTACTACGAGTACCGCGCGACCAACACCGACGGATGGCTGGCCGGCATGCGGAAGCTGCAACGCCGCCTCGACGGCGCACGAGGCATCTCGTGAAGGCCTGGCGGGTGTCCGAGCTCGGCAAGCCGCGCGCCGTGATGAGTCTGGAGGAGATCCCTGACCCGCAGCCCGGCGCTGGCCAGCTGCTGGTCCGCGTGCTCGGCGCCGCGGCTAACTTTGCCGACGCGCTCATATGCCGAGGTCTCTACCAGGTGAAGCCGCCGCTGCCGTTCACTCCTGGACTCGAGCTGTGTGGCGAGGTCGTCGCCCTCGGACCGGGGACCTCGGGTTTCGCCGTGGGCGACCGGGTCATCGGCTCGTCGGCGCTGCCTGCAGGTGGCTTCGCGGAGCTTGCCCTGATGGACACTGCCACGACGTTCCCGGCTCCGGGCGTGCTCGACGACGCGCAGGCTGCGGCGTTCTACATCGGCTACCAGACCGGCTGGTTCGGCCTGCACCACCGCGCGCACCTGCAGCCCGGTGAGACCCTGCTCGTGCACGCCGCTGCCGGCGGGGTCGGCAGCGCCGCGGTCCAGCTCGGCAAGGCCGCCGGCGCCCGCGTCATCGGCGTGGTCGGTGGACCCGAGAAGGTCGAGGTGGCGCGGACACTCGGCGCTGACGTCGTCGTCGACCGGCATACGGAGGACTTCGTCGCGGTGGTCAAGGACTTCACCCACGGCCGGGGTGCCGACGTGGTGTACGACCCGGTCGGTGGAGACGCCTATCAGCGCTCGACCAAGTGCATAGCCTTCGAGGGCCGGATCCTGCTGGTCGGCTTCGCGGGCGGGCAGATCCAGTCGGCCGCGCTCAACCACGCGCTGGTCAAGAACTACTCGATCCTCGGCCTGCACTGGGGCCTCTACACGACGAAGGACCCTGCCTTGGTGCGCGCCTGCCACGACGAGCTGTCCAAGCTCGCCGCGGACGGGATGGTCAGGCCCCTGGTGAGCGAGCGGCTCGCCCTCGACGCGGTCGCGGACGGGTTGCAGCGGTTAGCCGACGGGACCACGGTTGGCAGGGTGGCCTATGTCTCGTGACCACACGGCCTCCGTGGGCGTTGCCGTGTTCGACTACGGTGGCGTGCTCACCACCCCCGTGCGCGACTCGATCGCGGCCTGGCTCGACCGGGACGGCATCGACCCCGCTTCGTTCTCCAGGACGATCAAGGCGTGGCTGTCCCGATCGGCGCCGGACGACACACCCATCCGCCGGCTGGAGATCGGTGAGCTCAGCACTGCCGAGTTCGACGCCCTGCTCGCCGAAGAGCTCATCGGCAAGAACGGCGGCGCCGTGGCGCCCGAAGATCTGCTCAAGGGGCTGTTCGCGCAGATGCGACCCGACCCGGTCATGTTCGACCTCGTCCAGGACCTCAAGAACGCCGGAGTCCGGGTGGCGCTGCTCTCCAACAGCTGGGGCAACACCTACCCGCGCGAACGCATCGACGCCATGTTCGACCTGGTCGTCATCTCCGGTGAGGTGGGCATGCGCAAACCCAATCCCGACATCTTCACGCACACGTTGGACCTGCTCGTCATACGGCCCGAGCGCGTGGTCTTCGTCGACGACGCCAAGCCCAACACCGACGCAGCAGCCCGGCTCGGCATGCACACCGTCCTGCATACCAACCCCGACAACACACGCAAGAAACTGGCCCGGCTCGTGCCGGCGCTCGAGGCAGCGATAAACCCCGCCTGTGTCGCCGAGACCGTCTCGGTGCTGGTGACCTGACATGTCCGGGAGGGGTGAGGCCGACAGCCGCATACCGGCCGGTGCGATGGGCGATACCCACGTTCCCGGGCTGGACCTCACACGGTTCCGTGCCTTCTTCGAGGACGCCTGTCCCGGTGGCGTCAACGGCGCCCTTCGTGCGCGGGTGATCGCGGGCGGCAAGTCGAACCTGACCTACGAGGTTACCGACGGTCAGGCCAGCTGGATCGTCCGGCGACCTCCACTGGGTCACGTGCTCGCGACCGCCCACGACATGTCGCGTGAACACCGGGTAATCACCGCGTTGCACCCCACCGACGTCCCGGTGCCAGCGACATACGCACTATGCACGGACACCGACGTCATCGGGGCTCCGTTCTACGTGATGGAGCGGGTGGAGGGGACGCCGTACCGCCTCGCCTCCCAGCTCGAACCGCTCGGGTCTGAGCGCACCGGCGCCATCTCCGCGCGAATGGTGGACACCCTGGCCATCCTGCACCAGGTCGACCCCGCGGCAGTCGCGCTCAGTGACTTCGGCCGGCCGCAGGGGTTCCTGGCGCGTCAGGTGCGGCGGTGGAAGAAACAGCTCGACGCCTCGCACAGCCGCGATCTGGTCGGTGCCGACGAGCTACACCACCTGATCGAGGCCAATCTGCCCGTCGAGGGCGCGCCGGCCGTGGTGCACGGCGACTTCCGCCTCGACAACCTGATGGTCGACGACGACGACCAGGTGACCGCGGTGATCGACTGGGAGATGGCCACCGTGGGCGACCCCCTCACCGACCTGGCGCTGTTGCTGGTCTACCAGCGGATGGCGCGCCTCGACACCGGCTACGCCGTCGCAGATGCCTCCACGGCGCCCGGTTTCCTCACCGACGTGGAGATTCTCAACCGGTATGCCGACCGCAGCGGGCGTGACCTCTCGGAGATGGGCTTCTACCTCGGGCTAGCTCACTACAAACTGGCCGTGATCCTCGAAGGCATCCACTACCGCTACGCCCATGGACAAACCGTGGGCGGCGGGTTCGACACCGTGGGCGCCATCGTCGAACCCCTGCTCGCTGCCGGACTCACGTCCATGAAGGAGAACCACTGATGGACTTCGCTGCCAGAGGTAGACCGGCATCGTCAGTTCGTTCCCCAGCTCACGACCCGCCAGCGGTCGGGCCCGGGAGCAACCGCTCGGTGGGCCGAACTCGGCTACATCGGAAGCCCGCAGCGCGTCGGACGTTGGGACACGAGTTCGCTTCGATTCGCCGCAGCGGTCTTTGTCTCAGTTCTTGTCTCATTCGTCGTCGTCCGCGCGGGTTCGGCGACAGCCGTGACGGGCTCTTTGAGCACGTGGTGGACGCCGGCGAGCGTGTCGGAACGTGGGTTCGCAGAACTCGAAAGCGTGTAACGGGGTAACCCGTTCGTGGGTTCGAATCCCACCGCCACCGCGGTTGACCTGCGGAAACGCCGGTCCGGCCCTTCGGAGCCGGGCTGGCGATTCTGGTCTCAGTCTCAGTTCTGGTCTCAGTCGTTTGAGAATGATTCTCAAATTGCTTTCGGTTCGCCATCGTTCGACGTCGTTCGGGGTCGTGCGCGCGGGTTCACCGTGTCCTTTGGGCCAGCTACGGGTTGGGCGTCAACCGTGCGCAAGCGAACAGTCCAGGGGAGTTCAGTGCCGTTCGGCAGCGTTCGTCAGATGGGCCACGAGGTGCACGCTTCTCCGGAGAGTGCATCCACAGTGGGCAGCCGGCTCGACGCGATGAGTGGCTGCTGTTCTTGTAGAGCCTTGGTCGACGCTGAGGTTCCCTGACCGGCCGTCGCCCAACCGACCGTGATCGATCGCAACCGACCTGCAGGCCACGTACCCCGCTCATCCAGATGCATGGACAGAGCACCGCGATGGGGCCATCGTTGACACACTGCCCGTTTGATCCTGTCGTGGAGGCACGCATGGATGAAGACCGAAGCCGCGTTCATGGACGTGTCAGCAAGCCCGACGGTCGTGAGGTCTCGCGGGCGCTGGTGGTCATCTGGTGGCAGCGGATCCGCGACCGTGTCGAGCTGGCGAGCGGGCATGCTTCGGAGGACGGCGAGTACGACCTGTCTTATCGGCTTCCCGAGGAGGCGCTCGGAAGTCCCTTGATCGTCGTCGAGGCGCGGTCGCCGGAGCTCGAGGAGCCGCTGGAGTCGCCGGCTACACCCAGCGCGCCCGACCTGAGGATCGACCTCCAGCCACGGCTCGCAGACACCTCCGAGCTATCGAGTCTCCTGCGGGTCATCAAGCCACAGTTGGGCCGCCTGACGTTGTTGGACGTGGTCGAGAGCGACGAACACCAGGACGTGACGTTCCTTGCTGCGGAGACCCAGACCAGCACCGAGCAGATCATGGCGGCAGTCGTGGCCGCGCGACTTGAGGCGGCCCACGAGATACCTGCCGCAGTCTTCTATGCCTTTGTGAGGCAACGGGTGCCAGCCGCCCTGCCCAGCCCGCTGCTGCAGGCCAGCCAGGGCTTCACACTGATCGACGCCCTGGTCGGCCGTGTCGGCTCGCTGATCGTCGGGCTTGTTCCCGGCGTGCTGACCCAGACGTTGGAAACGGCGCTGCAGAGGAACCTCATCGACCCGGCCATCGCCGACACGATCCCCGCTCTCGTGCGGCGCTTGCACGCTCTGCATGCCACCAACGCCCTCGACCAGCCATACCTGGTCGGCAAGACCACCCTTGGACAGTTGCTGGATCATGCTGGCCTGGACCCGTCCACCCAACAGAGCTTCGCTGGGGCGCTGGTCAACAACACCGGCTCGATGCGCAGCTTCTGGCGCACCCTCGGGGACGGCCAGCACGGCCTCAGCGCCACGGAGGCCTCCACCGTTCAGCGCACCCTTGAGATCGGAGCGCTGGTCAAGAACCACCTGCCTTTGGTCAGCGTTCTGCTGGCCCGCTACACCGGGGGTGGGTACACATCGCTGGCGGACCTCGCCCGGCTCAGTCAACAGGACTGGGTCCAGCTGGTCGAGCAGGTCGGAGCACCGTCGAACATTGACGGTGCAGGTGACGCGAGCCCGGCCGAGGTGTTCGCGGCGGTGGTGTACACGCGGGTGACGCGTGCTTACCCGACTGCGGCCCTATCCAGCCGGATCGGCGGCGGGACGTTCATCCCAGATGCCGAACAGGCGCCGCTGGCCCAGTTCTTCACGACCAATGGCTCCCTGGACCTGATCCGAACCAACATCTCGGGGTACCTCGACAACGAGGGTGAGCGGGCGTTCGCAGGCATCGCGCCCCAGGACCGTCCCGCCGTGGTCAGCAACCTCAAGGGACTGCAGCGCATGCTGCGTGTGACCGCCACCGCGGACAACGCCGAGACTCTGCTGGGCCTGGGCCTGCACTCCGCCACTCAGATCGCCAACCTGGGTCGGGAGCAGTTCTTCACCCGGGCCACGGCCGCCGGGCTGACCAAGCCGGAGGCAACCCGGACCTACCAGAGCGCGGTACAGCGCTACGCCGCCGTAGTCTCGCTCATCACCCAGTACCGCCGGGACTTCCTGGGGCCCTGGCCCGCAGGCATCGGCTCGCTCAGCGACCTCGACCAACCTACCAACGACGCGATCCAACGCGACCAGTCCCTGGCCACCCTGTTCGGCTCCCAGGACTACTGCGCGGTGGACGACTGCACCTCCGTGCTCAGCCCCGCCGCATACCTGTGCGACCTGCTCCTGTGGCTGCGAAACCACCCACTCACAGGTCCGTTCCCCACAGCCCTGGCAGCTTTGCTCGACCGGCGGCCCGACCTGGGCCACCTGCTGCTGAACTGCCCGAACACCGACACCGCGCTGCCCTACATCGACCTGGTCAACGAACTCCTCGCAGACGCGGTGAGCCCACCGATGCCGCCGGTGTGGAAGCAGACCACCCGCACCGCCGCCGAACTGCGAGCGGCCCCGGAGTACGTCAACGGCGGCGCATACACGATCCTGGCGGGCGCGAGCTACCCACACACGCTGCCGTACGACGGCCCGCTGGACCAGCTGCGCACCTCCCTGCAGCAGTCAGGTGTCGGGTTGTGGCAGCTTCGACAGGCCCTGCTGCCAGTCGCCGGACCCTCTCCGGCGCAACGGCTCAGCGTCGCCGCCGAACGATTCGGCATCGACCCCCACGAGCGAAACCTGATCACCACGGTAGCAATGGTCAGCTCGCAGGTGGCGTGGAACTTCATCAGCCCGGTCGTGGCCTGGAGCCCCAGCTACCCGACGGTCGACCCCGCCCCGGTCCCCGTCTTCCTGCACGCGGCGGCGATCAGTTACGAACAGCTGCTGGCTCTGCTCGAGGTCAGCTGGGTTCGTGGCGGTGGAGCCCCGACGCAGATCCAGGGCATTGACGACAGCTGCGACACGAACCTGCAGACGTTGACACCGCTGGACGACTCCCGGTTGGACCGGGCGCACCGCTTCCTGCGCCTCTGGCGTCATACCGGATGGGCGATGTGGGAGCTGGACCTGCTGGTGGACGCTGCAGCGGTCGGCGCGGGCGTGCTCGGCGCCGACGCCCTGGACGCGTTGTTCACCTTCCGCAGGCTTCAGGATGCGACCAGGCTGGCCGTGGACGAACAACTCGCCTGGTTCCAGGACCTCGACACGCAGAGCCACCTCGGCCCGGACGGCTCGCGCTCCGCCTCGCTTTATGCGCGGCTGTTCCTGGACCCAGACGTTCCGCCAGATGACGACCTCGCCCAGCTGGCCGTCGGCGGTCCGGTGGCCAGGCCCCTGTTGAGCGACCACCTTCCGGCCGTTCAGGCTGCCCTTCAGCTCTCCGCAAGCGAGACCGGCGCCCTGTTTGCCCTGACAGACGGCCAACTGACCCTGGCCAACCTCAGCCAGATCTGCCGCGTGCTCACCCTGGCCCGGGTTGTCCAGTTGTCCCTGTCCGACCTGGCGGTGGCCGTCCCCTTCACGACCGCACAGACGCTGGGGGCGGCGCTGTCCACGCCCGCCTCGGCACTGGAGTTCATTGAGCAGCTGGCAGCGGTCCGGCAGTCGGGTTTCACCATCGACACGCTCACCTATGTCCTGTCCACTCAACCGACCAACGCCGGGATCACCCAGGACCAGATCACATCTACTGTTCTGCCAGCGGTCAGGTCGGCGATCCAACGCACCCATGACGAGGTCTCCGGCGGCGCCGACAGCCCCATGGTCATTCTGGCGCGCGAACTACCCCAGATCCCGGCATTCGCCGACCCTGCCGTCCTGACTCGGGCGGTCTCTGTCGTCGACGACACCTACGCGGGTTCCCTGCTCGACCGAACCAGCCTCATCACGGCCACCTTCGGCACGTTCATGGATCCGGCCACAGCCCAATCCGACCTGGCTCCGCTGCCCGGAGGCCTCACCGATGCCCAGCGTCAGAGCGCGGTCGACACCCGAGCGCGTCAGGTCCTCTCCTCGCTGGCCACCTTCTTGACCCAGACCCGGGTGATCGCCGCGCTGGCCTCCAACCTGATCTTGCCCAGCGACGTCACCGCACTCCTGGCGACCACCCTTGTGCTGCCCGCCTCCACCGTGACGGCGCTGGCCGCCCTGCGTGACCCATCGCTGATCACGCGCGTCGGTACGGACTACCTGCCGATCAACGCGACGAACTACCCCGATCAGTACCACGGCGTTGAGCTGCTCGACAAGGTCGGGACGGTGGTCAGGAGGCTTCACCTGGTCAAGGACGACCTGACCTGGTTGCTGAGCAACCCCAGCACCTACGGTGGGCTGGACCTTGCCGATCTGCCGATCCTCAACACCCAGCCGACATTGACGATGGCGGCGCTGCTGACGACATCCCTGATGGTCAAGCTGGACCGGGCCTTCACGGCGGCGCCTCCCGGCACTCCGCTGAAGAGCCTGCACGAGCTGATCTCGGCAGCTGCCGCCGCAACGATCCCCAGCGACGCCGACGCGCAGATCGCGCTTTCGGCAATCACCGGCTGGGCCGCTGGCGACACGACCGATCTGGCCAACGCGACCGGCGTGTCCCTGGCCGCGGGAAACTACAGCAAACCGGCCACCTATGACGCGCTGCGCACCCTTGCCGCGATGCTCGCCAAGACCGGGGGGAACGGGGCACAACTGGTCAGCTGGGGTGTCGCCGACCCTGGCCAAACTGAAGCCACCTCCGCCTACGGGGTGATGAAGTCGCGGTATGCGAACAAGGATTGGCTCGCCGTCGCGCCCGCGATGACGGACCCGATCCGGGAACGCTGTTCGGCCGCCCTACGGTCCTATCTGCTCGCCCAGCGCGACGGGTCCGGTGCCCTGCTGTTCGGCGATACCAACGCCTTGTTCGACCACTTCCTCATCGACGTCCAGATGAGCTCGTGCGAGATCACCACCCGGATTGTCCAGGCGTATGCCGCGGTGCAGCTCTTCATCGAGCGCGCACTGATGGGTCTGGAGCAGCCGAAGGTGACGGTCGACCTGACCGGGGACGAAACCTGGCTGCAGTGGAGCTGGATGAAGCGGTTCCGGATCTGGCAAGCCAACCGCGAGGTCTTCCTGTACCCGGAGAACTGGCTGGTGGAGTCGCAGCGGCCCAGCCGCACCGAGATCTTCGTCAAGCTGGAGCAGGAGGTCCACCAGGGCGAGAGCACCACTGAGCACCTGGAGAAGGTGGCTCTGAACTACATCGACAGCCTCGATGAGATCGCTCACCTCGTGGTCACCGGAGTGTGCGCCGATCCCGTGACTGGCACCCAGGTGGTCGCCCGCACCGCCGACGACCCGCCTCGTTTCTACCACCGCTCGATGGTGGACGGCGCCTGGTCGGGCTGGGCGCAGATCCCGTTGGACATCAAGGCCCACCAAGCGGTTCCGGCCATGTACCGGGGACGTCTGTGTGTCTTCTGGCTCGATGTGAAGGTGGCCAACGAGCCTCGCCAGAGCCTGCCCAGCGCTCAGCCGTCGAGCACCCCGCCCAGCCAGGACGTGGCCAGGTACGTCGCGGTAGGACTGAACTTCAGCATCTACCGCAACGGCGCCTGGGCACCCGCCCAGAAGGGCAAGGGCAAGCTGTTCGACGTGCCCGGGCTCAGCTCGCAGTCCGCGGGCGACAGCCGCTCCGTCGAGGCGCTGTACACCCTGAAGGTGCAGACGCCGCTGCCCTCCCCCGGCTACGGTGCCGCCCTCTTCCTGGACGTCTTCCGGTCGGGAGTGCTGCGGACACACAACATCTTCGAGCACGACGTGGTCGACGGCGTAGACACCTCGGCGGCGGTGCACCTTGGACGGGCGGTCTTCGACGGACGGGTCAGCGAGCTCGAGCTGCGCGATCTGCTTGTCCCGCAAGGATATTGGGACGTCTTCTGGAGCCAGGTCCCCATCGCCGGACAGCTCCTGCCACACGCCCAGAACACCTACGGGCCCGATGCCCAACCCTTGCTTCCGCTGGGGGCAGCCGACCCGGACCTGATCGGGGAGCCGGGCCTGACGCCCCAGGCGGGCGCCCTGGCAACAGCTCCTCCGAACAACTCGCCCACCCTGCCCTTGACGTTCACCTCGATCGGCGCACTGCAGCAGAACGTCGGGACGCTCTTGAACACCGCTGCGGTGCCGTTCCGCGTGGTCGGCCCGATCACCGACCTGGCGTTCGACCCCAGCTCCGACTTCTTCTACCAGGACAACCGGCGCTGCTACTACGTGGCAGGAACCCGCTACTACCAGTGGGGCAGCGCCTGGCTGCCGGTGCCACCGTCCAACGCGGACAGCTCGCCGTACGAGGTGCGTTACACCTTCCACCGCTTCTACCACCCGTACACCCGGCTGTTCTGGCACCAGCTGTCCGGTGGCGGCTTCCCGGCGCTGTACAACCGCGCCCTGCAGCTGGCGCCGGACACCATCGATCCCACCCACTCCGACGTGTTCACCTTCGGCGGCACCTACCACCCGCTCAGCCCGCGCGTGTCGTGGGGCGAGGACAACGAGATCATTGACTTCGCCCCCGACGCCGCCTACTCGGTCTACAACTGGGAGCTGTTCCTGCATACTCCGCTGTACGTCGCGGAGCTTCTCAGTCAGAACCAGCAGTTCGCCGACGCGCTCACCTGGTTTCACTTCATCTTCAACCCGACACTGCAGGGCCCCGACCCGGTCCCGCAGCGCTTCTGGGTGCCCAAGCCGCTGAACTCCTTGACCACGCCGCTGATCCTGGCGCAGCGCGTCAACCAGCTTCTGCAGCTGGTGAACCAGGGGGACCCCGACGCCGTGGCCTTGGTACAGCGGTGGCGCAAGGACCCGTTCAACCCCTTCCTGATCGCCGACCAGCGGCCCGTTGCGTACATGAAGCGCGTCGTCATGTCCTACCTGGACAACCTGATCGCCTGGGCGGACAACCTGTTCAGCACCGACTCGCGCGAGGCGCTCAACGAGGCAACCCTGCTGTACGTCACAGCCGCCGAGATCCTTGGTCCGCAACCGGTTGCGATCACCGCGCCCAAACACGCTGACGACTCCTTCGACGATCTTGAGCCCAAGCTCGACGCGTTCGCCAACGCCTTGGTTGACATCGAGAACGTTGTCCCCGGCGGTGGCGGTGCTCCCCCAAGTGACGGCACCCTTCCGGTGCCGCAGACCTTCTACTTCAAGGTTCCGCCGAACGACAAGCTTCTCGGCTACTGGTCGACCATCGCCGACAGGCTGTTCAAACTGCGCCACTGCCAGAACATCGAGGGCGTCACCCGGCAGTTGGCACTGTTCGACGCACCGATTGACCCCGGCCTGCTGATCCGGGCCCAGGCAGCCGGTGTGGATCTTGGGAGCGTGCTCAGTGACCTTCAGGCACCGCTGCCGAACTACCGTTTCAGCGTGCTCCAGGCCCAGGCAACGGACTTCTGCGACGCCGTTCGTCGGTACGGCAAGCAGCTGCTCGCAGCCTTGGAGAAGCAAGATGCCGAGGCGATGGCGATGCTCTTGGCCACCAGCCGACAGCAGTTGCTCCAGGACGCCGACGCCATCTTCGCCTCCCGCGTCGAACAGGCCCAGCAGCAGATCAACGCGCTGGAGCAGACGCTCTTGCTGGCCCAGGCCCGCTACGACGACGCCAACCAGTCGGCACACCAGTTCGCCAACGCAGCTGAGTCCACGGCCTTGGGGCTCAAGGGCGCACTGGTTGCGGTCAACGCCGCAGTGGCCATCGGCTACCTCATTGCCGGCGGTCTGCACGCCATCCCCCAGTTCACCCTCGGCGTCGCCGGGTTCGGCGGATCCCCGAGCGCGGACGCAGGTGAAGGCGGCCACAACGCGGGCAGCGCGGCGGACAGTGCCTCCGACGCAGGAAAGGCGCTGGCGACCGCTCTGGACAAGGGCAGCGACCTGGCCAAGATGATCGGCGACTTCATGCAGCGCCAGGACGACAACACGGAGAAGGCCAAAGAGAGCCAGATCCAGATCGCGCAGACCCAGGCGCAGATAGCGGGCGCTCAGGTGGCGCTCGACATCACCGCGCAACAGCGGACCCTGCACACCGCGCGCGAGGACCGACTGCAGGCCCAGATCGACTACATGACCGCCAAGTTCACCAGCCAGGACCTGTACGACTGGATGGTCAGCCAACTGTCCGACACGTACTTCCAGAGCTACCGGCTCGCCTACCGGCTGTGCCAGCAGACGGAGCGCTCCTACCGCTACGAGCTAGGCGTGGCCGAGAGCTCGTTCATCCAGTTCGGATACTGGGACAACCTCAAGAAGGGACTGCTGGCCGGCGAACGGCTCGAGCACGACCTGCGTCGCCTGCGCGCGTCCTACCTGGACCAGAACGCCCGGCGCTTTGAGATCAGCAGACATGTGTCGCTGGCCGCCCTCGACCAGATGGCATTGCGCGCCCTGCTGACCAACGGGGCCTGCGACTTCGACCTTCCCGAGTCGCTGTTCGACAGGGACTACCCGGGGCACTACCAACGGCACCTGGTGCGCATGGCCCTGACGGTGGTCTACCCCGACCCCGGGCGCTTCGACAATGTCATGGGCACCCTGACCCTGACGAGAAACAGTGTGCGCACCACCACCGACCTGGCAACCGGGTATCCGCGCCAGGCCGGCACCGACCACCGCTTCACCGACCAGTACGCGGCGGTGCCGCAAAAGATCGTCCTCGGCAACGGCCAGGACGACCCCGGCCTGTTCGTCACGTCCCTGACCGACAACCTGGCGGACCCGCGGTACCTCCCCTTCGAAGGCGCCGGCGCGATCAGCTCGTGGCATCTGGAGGTTCCAGCCGCCAGCAACGAGATCGACCTGGCCTCCGTCGGCGACGTAGTCCTGCACCTGCACTACACGGCAGTCGACGGCGGCGACGCCCTTAAACAGGTGGTCCAGGCGGCCAACGCGGCAAGCCTGCCGACGTCAGGGGCGGCCTTGTTCAGCGCCCGCAACGACTTTGGGGCCAGCGGGTCAACCGGCACACCCTGGGATCGATTCATCTCCACTCCTGCGACGAGCGCGGACCAGAGCCTGGTGCTGAACCTGACGCCGGGCCGTTTCCCGTCCTGGACCCGCGGCAAGAACATCACCGTCACCGCAATCAGCATCCTCGCCGTCTCCTGGGCCGGTGGCGACTTCGTGGCGCAACCTCAAGCGCCTCTGCCGAGCGCCCCGCTCACCCTCACGCCGATTGCCGTTGGAAGCGGCCCGCAGGTGGCCGTGGGTACGCTGGCGGTACCGGGGGTAGAACCGGGGGTGTGGACTCTCAAACTTCGTTCGCACATGGCACCGGACTTCCGCTCGCTGACAGCCAACGACATCGGCGATGTCCTGATCCTGGTCACTTTCGATGCCAACTGAGGTAGCGGCATACCTCAGGGTTCCTCTCGCCCGGCTGGTGCGCGCTCTGGCTCCCCAAAGGGTCATCCTGTTCGGCTCGTACGCCAAGGGCACCGCCCACCCCGGCAGCGACGTGGATCTCCTCGTCGTTGCCGAGCTGCCCGGCGCCACCGACACCCACATGCGACGCGCCCGCCAGCTCACCGCCGGGCTGTTCCCCCCTATCGACGTGGTTCTGTGCACACCGGATGACGTGGCCGACGCCTGCAAGGCCAAGTCGCCGTTCTTGCAGTCCATCCTAGGCAGCTGTGTCACCCTCTACAGTCGCGATCCACTCGCACCAGGACAGTGAGCCGTCCTCATTCTGAGGAACGGGGTTCCGCCGACATGTCCGTAGGAGTCGGAGGTCAGGACACGAGGCCGGCTTGACGCCGCATCCGACGTAGTCTCAGTTTTAGTCTCATTCGCGGTCGTCCGGCTGGGTTCGGGGAACGTCGCCGCCGGGCTGGTTGAGCACGGGGTGGACGCCGACGACCGTTCCTGAACGTGGGTTCTCAGAACTCGAAAGCGTGTAACGGGGTAACCCGTTCGTGGGTTCAAATCCCACCGCCACCGCTCGTGGTCGTCCGCGAACGTTCGCTGTCCGGGCGTTGGCGGACGACGTCACGCACGCTCATTGTGGTCAGGCTCGTA
>DASVHT010000293.1:0-8453 GCA_036382455.1 Dermatophilaceae bacterium | reverse complement strand
GCACAACAGCGGCCCCACCGCGCTGGTGGGCAATGGGACGATCCAGGTGCTCCAGTTCGCCCTGCTGGCCCTCGCTCTGACCGGATCCCTGTACACGGTCAAACGGATCGCGCACCGCAGGTACCTCTCCCCCGGTCGCCGACTCTCGACCATGGTCCCTTTCGCGGTCCTGATCGGTGTCCTCGCAGTGCTCAACGTGGCCATGTTCACGGTCCCCATGACCCACCGGATGTGACCTCCCGCGGCCCCGCCGTCATACCCGCTCCCCGCTCGGCACCGTCCCGTCCTGGAAGGTTCACCATGTCGCCCTCGCCTCGCAAGGTCACAGTTCCCCTGCTCGCCGCTACCGCCGTTGTTCTGTTGGCGGCGTGCGGGTCTGGCACGGCCGCCAACACCGGCGCCGTCCCACCTGCCTCGACGCAGACCGCGGGTCTTCCGGGCGAGCACGTTCACGGCGTGGCTCGCGACCCCGGTGACGGGAGCGTCTACCTGGCCACCCACGAAGGCCTGTTCCGCTACAACAAGGGCACTTCGGTCCGGGTCGGACCGATCGTCGACTTCATGGGGTTCAGCATCGCCGGACCGGGTCACTTCTACGCCTCCGGCCACCCCGGCGACGGGGTGGACCTGCCAGCGCCCGTGGGACTGATGGAAACCCTCGACGCAGGCAAGACCTGGACGGTGCGATCCCTGGGCGGAGAGTCCGACTTCCACGCCCTGACATCGTCCAGCAAGGGAGTGCTTGGCTACGACGGCGCCCTCAGGTCCACCGCCGACGAAAAGACCTGGACAGAGCTGGCAATCACCGCCGAGCCGACGTCTCTTGCAGCCGCACCAGACGGGTCGCGGATCCTGGCCACAACCAGCTCCGGGGTCATGCTCTCCCACGACCAGGGCACCACCTGGGCGCCCCTCCCTGCGGCGCCGCAACTGCTTCTCGCAGCGTGGGCCGACAAGACGACCGCCATCGGAGTCACGAACACCGGGCACCTCGCGGTTACTACCGACGCCGGGGGGACATGGACCACCGGAAAGGCGAAGGTCGGCTCAGCGCAGGCGATGTGTGCGTCGCGGGCGAGCGGCGGAACCCTGGACGTCCTCATCGTCACCGACAGTGGGATAGAGCAGACCGTCGACTCGGGTGCGTCCTTCCACTCGTTGGGAACCAGCTGAGCGCGCACGACCATCTCTGACGCGCCATCCGAGCGTCAGAGCCCTGCGCGCTTGGCAAGCCCACGCACGTAGGATGCCTGGCCCGCGTGCTGCAAGTCGTCCGAGAGGATGCTGACAAGGCGCACCGCGAGCGTCACCGGGGGGTCCCACGACGAGTCGACGATCCTGACGAGGTCTGCATCGCCCAAAGTGCCCAGGTAGTCGATGGTCCGTGCGTGAACGGCGTCGTAGTAAAGACCCAGGAGCTCCGCATCGGCGCGCACGCCCTCCACGTCCTCCGCGCTCTGCCCGTAGCCGGTTGCGCCCTGGCCGAACGGAAGATCGAAACGGTCAACCCAGCCGTCGGCGTTCCACAGCTGTTCCTCGCCGACAAGGTCGGCAATGTGGTCATCCTGAACACGGGTCAGGTGCCAGACCAACCAGCCGATCGTGTTCGCCTCGGGATCCGCCCGGTAGGTCAGCACCTCGAGGCTCGCTTCCTGGAGCGCGAAATGAACGACCGCACGGATCCGGCTGAAGGCCTCGATCAAGACTTCCCTGGACAACATTCGTCCTCCTCTGTCAGTGGTCAGACAGACTAGTGGTCCGGGCTGACCCCGCCACGTCTGGCGCCATGGTCGACGATCGGAGCGTCCACGGTCGTTACGGCGTCGGGCCCGGGCCGACGCCCGGCAAGCGGTTACGGTGTCCGGATGACGCACTCACCAACGGATGCGGACCCGACCGGGTCGACAAGCTCGGCGACGGCAACCCGCCGGCCATTGGTGGTCCTGGAGAAGGTGAACAAGCACTTCGGTGACCTGCACGTTCTCAAGGACATCGACCTGACCGTCGGAGAGGGGGAGGTGGTGGTCGTGATCGGTCCGTCCGGCTCAGGCAAGTCCACCCTCTGTCGTGCGATCAACCGCCTCGAGACCTGCGAGTCGGGAACCATCCGGATAGACGGGGTACCGCTGCCCCTCGAGGGCCAGGAGCTGGCGACTCTTCGCGCCGACGTCGGCATGGTCTTCCAGTCCTTCAACCTGTTCACGCACAAGACGATTCGCGAAAATGTCACCTTGGGTCCGATGAGGGTCCGTGGCCTTGACAAGGACAGTGCCAAGGAGCGGGCGGACCGGTTGCTAGAGCGCGTCGGCATCACCGAACAAGCCGACAAGTACCCTGCTCAGCTCTCCGGCGGTCAGCAGCAACGCGCGGCCATCGCTCGGGCCCTGGCGATGGATCCCAAGGTCATCCTGTTCGACGAGCCGACCTCCGCGCTCGACCCCGAGATGATCAACGAAGTCCTCGACGTCATGACCGGGCTGGCCAGGGAGGGCATGACGATGATCGTTGTCACCCACGAGATGGGCTTCGCCCGCCGGGCCGCCAACCGGGTGGTGTTCATGTCAGAGGGCCGGATCGTCGAGGAGAACACCCCCCAGGAGTTCTTCACCAACCCGCGGTCAAGCCGGGCCAAGGACTTCCTGAGCAAGATCCTCACCCGCTGAGAGGGATTACCTCGGCGGTCGACTGACGAGATCGACAGACATGCAACGAAGGACCTACCTGGCGAGAGGTAGACCCTTCGTTGTGTTTGCAACTGTACTCATACCTTGGACCGGATCAAAGTGAGATCATCCGGTAGCCCGCGGCAACCTCGGAGAAGCGGCGTGACAGCGAAGCCGGTCCGACGAAAAGGGCAGTGGCCCACACGTCGGCCCACATCAGGTTCGGTCCCACGACAGTGACCGAACCCTCCCGGTCCACGAAGCTGCCTGTGGCCGGATCGTAGAGATGTGCCCCGCGGGCAGCCGCGCCGGAGGTTGCCACCCCACCGTGCTGGAGCTCCACCACCTCCGCGATCCGTGCGCGGTCACGTGGGTCCTCGACGCCGACCCGCCAGGTCGAACCGGGCCCGCCCGGCGCTGCTCCGATCGTGCCTCCAACCACGACGTCACCGCCGGCGTTGAGACAGAACGAGGCCGCGGGCAGATCAGCCAGCCGGCTCGCGGCTCGTTCGGCGGCCCAGCCCTTGACCAGCCCCGTGGGGTTGAAGCGAAGCACGCCATCGGCATCCGGCAGCTGGTCGGTGAATGCGCCCTGCGTGAGCTCCTGTGCCTGCTGGCAGGCCTCGACGACCTGCCGGACAAGCGGGTCGGCCTGCGCCAGGTCGAGCTCACCTCTGCGGATCCGGTTGACCTCACTATCGTGTTGGTACGTGCTGAACAGCCGATCGGCTTCGCGCAAGAGGTCGAACGCGTCTTCAACGGCTCGGGACACAACCGGCGAGTCGACGTCATCACCACGGATGTGGATGCTGATGGGCATACCCATGATCTGTTCGACCCACGCCCTGCGACTCACAAGTGGGCTTGGTCGATCGCCGACTGCAGCGACTGCAGGTAGCCGTCGCTGGTCACAGTGGCCCCCGAGACAGTGTCGATGGCGGCGGACTGCCGCTGGACGACCTCCTGGTCCAGGACGGGAAGCGCGTAGCTGTTGATCTGCCAGTCGCGACCGTTGCCCTGGGGATACTGCAAGGCCTGCGACTTGACGATCGTGCGGCCTTGAACCGTGATCTGGACCTGGACAGGCCCCCACTGCGTCTCCGCCACCTCACCGGTGAACGTGGACGAGGTGACGGGCGCAGGGCTGGGTTGGGGAGGCGAGGACGCCTTGCCGTTCGACGACCCGGACCGTGATGTCGAGCCAGACGACGCGAGCAGCTGAACCACACGGCTGCCCCCGACCGTGGTGCTGTCGGTGGAGGTGTGATAGCTGAAGAGCAGCACCACGGTCGTGATCGTGGACAAGATCACTGTGACGATGCGTCGCATGGCCGCCCTTTCGTGTCTCGTGTGCCCACGGCGTTGGTGGTTAGAAGCTGAACCGTTCGATGTGGATGTGCTCCTTGGGCACGCCCGCGCCCCGGGCGGCCGCCTCGGCGGCGTCCATCCAACCCGGGGACCCACAGATGAACACGTCATGGCCGGCGACGTCGGGGGCGAGCTGACGCAGCGCCTGGACGTCACCGAGGTGGGCCGCGTGCTGGGGTAGCCAGCTGTCCCGGCCCCTGGCCCTGGGGCCGGTCACGACGAAGAACCGGGCTCCACGTTCCGCGGCCAGGGCGGACAGCTCATCAACCAGGATGCGGTCCTTCTCACTGCGGGCCCGGTAGATCAACGTGACGTCCCCGGGGCCCTGTTCCAGCTCCTCCAACAACGCCCGCATCGGGGTGATACCAATACCTGAAGCCATCAACAGCACCTTGGCCCGGGTCCGCACCCCCTCATGCATCCGCCCGTAGGGGCCCTCGATAGCCACACGCACGCCCGGGCGCAGCCGCGCCAGGGCGGCCGAACCGTCGCCCAGGTGGGCTGCCGTGATCCGCAGCGTCGCCCCGTCCGGTGCCGCCGACAGGGAGTAGGGGTGAGCCCGGGTGAACCCCGACCCGGCAAGGAACCGCCACTGCATGAACTGACCGGCCCGCACCGGCAATCGGCCCAGTCCCCGCCCCGCCATGACCACCGTTGTCACTGTCGCGGACTCGGCTCGCACATCGGTGACTACCAGCTGATGGCGCAGGGTGCGCCACAACGGCTGTCCGACCCGCCAGATCAGTACCGCCCCGGCCGCGCCCGCCCACAAGGTCCACCAGAACACCGTGGCCAGCGGGGACGTCAAGAACTCTTTGCCGGTCCACAGCTGATGCGGCAGGGCCAGACCCACCCCCAGATAGGCGTAGAGGTGCAACAGGTGCCAGGACTCATACCGCAACCGGGACCGCGCCACCCGGATGGAGGTCACGGTCACCGCCACCAGGGCCACCGTGCCCGCGATCGCCAGCAGCATCCCCGGATAGTTCACCGTGAAGCCCACCACCGTGGCCCACAGCCCCGCGGGCGAGGCGGACGCATACCCCAACGTGATGGCCACAATGTGAACCACCATCAGGTTGAACGACCAGAACCCCACCAACCGGTGACGACGGGCCAGCTCATCCTGACCATAGGACTGCTCTACCAACGGGATCCGGGCCATCAACAACACCTGGATCAACAACAGGTCCGAGGCAACCAGACCAGACAACCGCCCCAGGCTGGTCAGGCCGGTACCCAGGGTGCCGAGCCCCTGAACCCCACCACCGGAAACCCACAATCCCACAACCACCAGCATCGTGGACCACACAAACACCCCGAACGCGTCACGCCACCACCGCGGAACGCTCGACCGCCCAGCAGGAGTCCGCCCAGCAGGAGTCCGCCCAGCACGAGTCCGCCCAACGGAAGCATGACGACCAGCCTCCCGCGGTGGCGGCCTCTGCGCTGACGGCATCGACGGCACCCGCAGCGCGTTTCGTTGGGTGCTCATGCCCTCAAGAGTCGCGGAGGAACTTTAGAGATTCCTGTGAGATGTTCTGTGGATCTCCTGTGAGGGAGCGGGCTCCCCGCCCTGATCCGGGGCACCTGCGTGTCCGACCCGGCATACTGCACCCGTGGACACAATGGTCAGCCTCATGCTCGTCGAAGACGATCGTGAGCTGGGAGCGATGCTCACCCGACTTCTGGGTGAAGAGGGTTACGACGTCACTCTCGCCCCCGACGGGCAGCGGGGACTCCACCTCGGGCTGACGCGCACGTTCGCCGTGCTGGTCATCGACCGCGGACTGCCGGCCATCGAGGGACTGGACCTGTTGACCAAGCTCCGCGCCAAGGGCGTCACGGCCCCAGCACTGATCCTTTCGGCCCGGGGCACCATCACGGACCGGATCGACGGCCTGGACGCCGGGGCCGAGGACTACCTGACCAAGCCGTTCGATGTCGGGGAGCTCCTGGCCAGGTTGCGCGCCCTCCAGCGCCGCCACACCTCGACCTCGCGGGTGCTCCACCTTGGCCGTCGCGTTCTCGACCTGGAGAGTCGCCTCGTCCTCGAGCCCGGCGCCGATCCTGCCACCGGGGTGTCGCTGTCCGAGCGCGAGTCCCAGCTCCTCGAGGTCCTGGCCAGGCGGCCGCGCCGGGTGTTCTCCCGCGCCGAGCTGCTCGACCTCGTCTTCACCGACGCGGAGTCCGAGGTCGTCACCGACACCTACGTCCACTACTGCCGGCGCAAGCTCGGACGCGACGTGATCCGGACGGTCCGCGGACTTGGCTACCAGCTCGGCTCTGCATGAGGTCCGCGCGAATGGATCACCGCCGGGACGTCGACCTGGTACGCGGCGCCGCCCGACGACTGGGACTGCAGGCCGCTGCCCTGGTGGCCCTGGCCGTCATCGTCCTGGTGGCGCTCAGCACCCTGCTCGTGCTCCGCCAGCAGAACGCATCCGCTGAGCTGCTGCTCCAGCAGGCGGCGGCGCGCGCCGACGACGTTCAGGACCCGCCCGCCGGAACCTGGCTCGTGCTGGCTGGCGCAAACCAGCTTCAGCTCTCCCCGGGTATCCCGTCGGCCTTTCCGGTCCGGAGCGCTATGGACCAGGTCGCGCGTACCGGTCAGTCACAGGTCGAGACCGCGCACGTTGGGACGTCCGAGTATCTCGTGCTAACGGAGCTGCGCGGAAAGAGGACCATCCAAGCCGTCCTCGACCTCGGCCCCCAGCACCGCCAACGTGCAGACCTCACCGGCATTCTGCTGGGAGTCGGCGCCGCAGGACTGGTTCTCTCGGCGTTCGCGGGGACTCTCCTTGCACGCCGCGCAGTCCGGCCCTTGTCCGATGCCTTGACGCTGCAACGATCGTTCGTCGCCGACGCCAGTCACGAGCTCCGTACGCCACTGACGCTGCTCAGTACCAGGGCCCAGATACTGCGACGCTCACTCGTCGCCCACGGCGCCGACCCAGCGGTGTTGACCGACGCCGACGGCGTCGTCTCTGACGCCGCACGGATGACCGATGTGGTCGACGAGCTGCTCGTCGCAGCCGACCCCTGGACCAGCTCTGAGTCAGCGCCGGTAGAGCTGATCTCACTGTGTGCTGAGCTCATGGACAGCGCCCGGGACTACGCCAGGAGCAACCAGGTCGGTCTCATCCTGGAGCCACCGGCGGACAAGGCCGTGACCACGACCGGCAACGCCGTCGGACTTCGCCGAGCGGTCCTCGCAATTCTCGACAACGCCATCGCGCACACCCCCCCGTCAGGAACGGTCACTTTGGCCGTGGGGCGCTATGGCCGACAGGTGGTCATCGACGTGACTGACACTGGTTCCGGCATCGCACCCGGCGAGATCGACCGGGTGTTCGACCGCTTTCACTCTGGTCACCAGAAAGCCAGCAGGCGAAGCTACGGACTGGGCCTGGCGCTGGCCCGCGAAGTCGTCACCCGCCACGGTGGACGGCTGACGATCGAGATCACCTCGGCGAGCGGGACCACCTTCCGCGTCTGGCTTCCGCGGGCCTGACGGCGGGCGTCCTTTGGTCCTGTCCTCGAGGTCAGGTCAGGCCGAGCTCTTGCGCCTCCTCCCACAGCTCCGCCCGGACTCTGGGATGAGCGGCCTTTTCGATCAGGTGACGTGCCTGCGTCTTCTCGTCAAAGCCCCACAGTCTGGCCACACCCTGTTCGGTGACCACTGCGGTCTGCTGGAACGACGTCACCGGCTCATCGAGCAGCGGAACCACGGCTGAGACATCGGCTCGTGGGTGCCAGCTGCGCAAGGCGATGAACGCCTGGCCTCCGGCGGAGTGAAGCGCACCGACGATGAAGTCGGTCTGCCCGCCATAGCCGGAATGAATCCTGGCGTTGATCCGGGAGGCATTCGCCTGGCCGAACAGGTCCACCTCGAGAGCGGCGTTCACGCTCGTCATCGCGCGGTTGGCCGCGATCAACGCGGGGCTGTTGGTCTTCTCCGTCCGCATCATACGGACCCGGGGGTTGCCGTCCAGCCAGTCGTACAACCGCCGCGATCCGAAGCAGAAGGACGCCGTGATCGGGTGCTCCTCGTCGAGCGCATGCGCATCGTCGAGGTCCAGGAGACCGTCGGAGAACATCTCGGTCCAGACCCGCAGCCCGCGCCGCACCGTCAGAGCCTGCAGGGTGCAGTCGGGCACGACCCCGATACCGAGCTGGAGGGTGGCACCGTCATCGATCATGGCGGCAATTCGATCGGCGATCGCGAGACTGTCGTCATCAACAGCGCCGGGGCGCGCGGCTGGAAGCTCGACGTCAATCTCCACGCCGAGGTCGACGAGGTCGAGCGGAATCTGCGAGTCCCCGAACGTGTACGGCATATGCGCGTTGATCACCGCGATCACAAGGCCACCACGGGCGCGACAGGCCTCGACGGCCGCCGGGAGAATGTTCACCTCGACG